>CAYFSD010000032.1:1766-3482 GCA_964345705.1 uncultured Desulfohalobiaceae bacterium | reverse complement strand
AAGGTCCTCGACGAGGCCATGCGGGATCTGCGCAAGGAAGTGGACACCAGGCGGGAAGAAGAGGAGGAGCTGTCCCGGGCCCTGAAGGAGCTCCGACAGCAGAGGGCCTCCGCGAGACGCAGAGACGCCGGGTCCGAACAGAGACAAAAGCTGTACGCCAGCCTCGTGGAGCAGCGGATCAAGCAGAACTGGCGTTTTCCTCCCATCAGCGGGGAATCGAATCTCGTTGCGGAAGTACGGGTGCGCATCGGCCCCGACGGGGCGATCGAGGACTATACCCTGATGCGGCGTTCCGGTCGCGGCGATTTCGACGACTCGGTTCTGGGGGCGATCGAGGATACCTCCACATTGCCTCAGCCCCCGCGGGACCTGGAAACCATCAGCATCACCTTCAACCTGCATGAGCTGAGGAGATAATGTGTCCATGCGGCTTGTCCCTATCCCGGCCCTTTTCGCCTGTCTGCTCGGGTTGTCCCTGATCCTTCCGCTCTCAGGGGAGGCGGTTGCAGAGGATCTCGAGGTGAGCATCCACGGCCCGGGCCAGAAACGGGTCAATGTTTTCGTGGCCCCTCCCTCTTCTCTGTCCGGGGCGAACGAGACCGCCCCTCCGCCTTTGGTGGGAGACATCCTGTCCGCCCTGGAGAGGAATCTCGCCTTCCTCCCCTTCGTGCACAGCGTTCCCCAAGAAGAGATCCTGGGCGAGGAAAGGGTGGGGGGCGTCAAGGGCGGGGCCATCGATTTCAAGCGTTTCGTCATGGGCAAGGTGGACTATCTGCTCACCTTCGGTTTCCGTGAACGGGAAGAGGGGCGCGTTCAGGCTGAGCTCAGGGCCTTTCGGACCCGATCCGCCGATCTGTTCGTGGGCCGGGGATTCGTGGTTAGCGGATCGAAGCAGGCCAAGGAGGCGGCGAGCCGGTTCAGCGCCGACTTCATGGAGGAGCTGACCGGTGCGTCCGGCTTTTTCCGATCCCGACTCGCCTTTGTCCGGAGTCAGGGCGAGAGCCGGGAGATCTGCACATCCACCCCGCAGGGGGACGCGCTGGAGACCGCGGTTCGGGGAGAGGAATACGTGATGAGCCCCGCCTGGTCCTGGGACGGGGAACGGATCGCCTACGTCCAGGTGGCACGGGACGGCCACGAGCTCAAGATATGGAATCGCGCGGAGGACGAGCTCAGCGCGATCACCCTGCCGGGCAATACGATCATCAGCCCGAGCTATCATCCGGACGGGGATCTGGCGGTGAGCGCGGATCCCGAGGGCAATCCGGACATCTATTTCCTGGACGGCGAGAGCCTGGGGCGAGCCGTGGCGCAGAGCTGGGCCATCGACATCTCCCCGGATTTCGATAGCTCCGGCCGCTGGATGAGCTTTGTCTCCAGTCGGCTGGGCAATCCGCATATCTTTCTCCAGGACCTGAAAGAGGGGAGCGAGGAGCGCATCAGCTTTGAGGGCGAGTACAACACCAGCTCGGCCATTAGCCCCAGCGGTCAGTACATCGCCTACTCTCGGCGTACGGACGAGGGACATCGGATCTTCATTCACGATCGCCTGAACGACACCACCAGGCAGCTCACCCACGGACCGGGCAATGACGAGGATCCGGCCTGGGGACCGGACGGATACTTTCTCGCTTTTTCCTCCAACAGAAGCGGCCGCTATCGGATCTACATCGGATCCCGCCACGGCGACGGCGTCAAGGAGGTGGAGACCGGCCC
>CAYFSD010000032.1:0-1666 GCA_964345705.1 uncultured Desulfohalobiaceae bacterium | reverse complement strand
TGCGCCCAGAAACGGGCCACGGACACGGAGTCCGCCGACATGCAGCAGGAACGGACGGCTCAGGCTGAAGCCGAGAGAGAGGCACAGGAGCAGCGAGCCAAGGAAGAGGCCGCGGCCGAGGAGGACGAGGTCGAGGAATACGGCGTGAGTGATGAAGAAGAAGAGGATAAAGAAACGAAGAAACCCGAGGAGCGAGAGCTGTCGGAGCAAGCCAGGAAGACCTTGAAGGAGCGGGTCCATTTCGCCTTCGACTCCTCCGAGCTGTCCCAAGAGGCCCAGGACGTCCTCAAGGACAAGGCAAAGATTCTCAAGAAGCACTCCGATCTGAGGATGGCCATCGCGGGGCACTGCGACGAGCGTGGCACGGATGAGTACAACATGGCCCTGGGCGAGCGACGGGCCAGAGCCGCGTACGAGTATTTGATCCTGCTCGGCGTGGATGCGGACCGGATGGACCTGGTGAGCTACGGCGAGGAACGTCCGCTTGTCGAAGGCTCCAATGAAAAGGCCTGGGCCAAGAACAGGCGGGACGAGTTCAAGATCAAGCAGTAGCACCGGGGCACAAACGCTTGCCCCGCCGGACCGGTCCGTCGGATCCGGCGGACCGGTCGCCGCAAGGAGAGGCTCCGGCAGAACGGACTATCCCCGGTCGTCGATCACCTCATGCCGGGAAAGGTCGTAGATTCCCTTGACCGGGAAGTCCAGGGGATAGTTGGGGATTTGATCCAGATCCATCCGACCGATGGTTTCCGTGGTCTGGACCCCGGAGAGCGGGGTCAAATCCATGGGGACCGGGAAGTCCAGGACGGAGCAGTGGATGGAGGCGAGCTTCTCCCAGTAGCGCTTGCGGAGATATTCCATGAGCTGCCGACTCTCCTCGGCGCTGAAGGTCTCCAGGATGACGTTCTTGCTGTTATCCGGGCTTTCGGGTCGGTCCTCGGAAACAGCCCCGCCGATCAGCTCCTCCCAGGGATAGCTCCCGTACTCCTCGTCATCCCAGGTGGGACGGAAGAGATGGACCTCCACGTCGGCGTGGCCCTTGAAGGACTTGATCACCATGGACACGGCGTAGCCGCGATCCACGGGAGGCGTTTGCGAGTCGGTGTGGATCTCCGGTTGCATACCCTTTCCTTCTTGGTTAATTTGTGTTTTTTGTGATCGGCTCGAGTGGCCGATTCCACCCTTCCTTTCGGCAGCCATGTGCATCCTCCCCCGGAAGCTTCGCCATCGGGGAGCCGCTTTCGCGATTTCCCCGGTCAAGGGATGCCCGCATGCCGTCGCCGATACGCCGTGAGGACCGCCAAGGCCCCGGCAAAGATGGATAAAGCCTTTCAAATCCCCAGGGAAAAGTCAAGTTGCCGCAGTCGGGAGCAGCCCGTTCGCGGGGAGCGAACGGGAAAGAACGGCTCGGTCATGGAGCGGGGAATGAATACCGAGCTTCGCCTTGTTCTGGAAGAGGATGTGGACAAAGGCGTGCGCCTCCTTGCCGCGAGCGGCGGACAGCGCTATTGCCTGACCCGATTCTGCGCAGACGAAAAGGAGCTGGATGCCGAGGTCCGCTCCCTGCGGCAGGAGCTGGACCGATGGGCGGAGCACGGCCGCGAGCGGTTGGCCGAGATGCGCGAGCGGGAGGGGCGGGGCGACCCGGGCCAGGGCTGGCAGGGGA
>CAYFSD010000031.1:2157-11254 GCA_964345705.1 uncultured Desulfohalobiaceae bacterium | reverse complement strand
GAGCGTTCCTGCGCGAGGACAGTCAGTGACTCGGGACTTGTGTGGTCCCGAGATCCGAGGCCGGAAGCCGGAGACACTGATCAGCCGCCTCACCGACAAACCGAGACACTGACGCACTGATACATCCCCCCTCGCCCAGTCATCCCTATTCTCTGATCAGCCCGAAGATGTGGAGGTCTTTTTCTCCGCCTCCAGATCCAGGTGCAGCTCGATGGTCTCCGGATCGTCCGGGCTGGTCTTGACCTTGAAGCCGAACTTCTTGCCCAGGGCCTGCATGGCCCGGTTCTCCCGCATGGTGTAGGCCACCATCTCCTTGGTTCCGCGTTCCCGGCAGAAGCGAACCATTTTGTCCATCAGGGAGCTGCCCAGGCCCTTTTCCTTGATGTCGCTACGGACCACGATGGCGAACTCCGAGTTGATGTTGTCCGGATCGAAGAAGGCCCGGACCACGCCCAGTGTTTCCTGGTCCCCGTCCTGCCGCGTACGCATGGCCACAAAGGCCATTTCCCGGTCGTAGTCGATCTGGGTCAGCTGAGCCATCTGGGAATGGGTGAACTCGTGCACCAGCCCGAAGAAGCGCATCCGCAGGTCCTCTTCGGAGAGCTTGTTGATGAAGTCCAGATGGATGGGCTCGTCCTCGGGCCGGATGGGCCGCAGCAGGATGGTCTGCCCGGAGGGCAGGGTCACTTCCTCCTCCAGGTACTCCGGATAGGGCCGGATGGCCAGCCTGGAGGGGCCGGACTCCTCCGTGGGCCGGATCTCGATCTGGGAATCCACGGCCAGAGCGCCGCCCGGATCCGCGAGCAGCGGATTGATGTTCACCCCGCAGATTTCGGGGATGTCGATGATGAGCTGGGAGAGCTGGACCAGGATGAGCCGGAGGGGCTCCTGGTCCACTCCGGTCTGTCCCCCGTGCTCTTCCAGCAGCTTGTGCACCCGCGTGCGCTGGATGATCTCCTTGGCCAGGCTCATGTTCATCGGGGGCAGCCCCACGGCCAGATCCTTCCACACCTTGGCCGCGGCCCCACCCTGACCAAAGACGATCACCGGACCGAACAAGGGATCCGTGGCCACGCCGGCGAGGAGCTCCCTGGCCTCGGGTCGCCGGGCCATCTTCTGTAAAATGAAGCCCTGGATGGTGGCCTCGGGCCGGAGGCGGTGGATTCGGCTCAGCATGCTGCGGCCGTTCTTGCGCAGGTCCTCGGCGTTCTCCAGGTCCAGGGCCACGCCCCCGACCTGCTGCTTGTTGGGAATGTCCGGAGAGAGGATCTTGAGGGCCACCGGGTAGCCGAGCTCCCGGGCCAGAAGCTCCGCCTCCTCCAGATTCTCCGCGATGCGGGTGTCCACCACGGGGATGGCGTAGGAGGACAGGACCTCCTTGGTCTCGGACTGGCCCAACTGATGCCGGCCCTCTTCCAGGGCGTTGCGCACGATGGCCCTGGCCGCCCTGGCATCCGGAGTGAATTCCTTGGGCACGCTGTCCGGCGCCTCCATGAGGGCCTCCTGGTTGCGCCGGTACTGGACCATGTCCATGAAAAGGCGGGCGGCCTGGTCCGGGGTCTCGTACGTGGGCAACCCGGCCAGGCCGAAGATGCGCCTGGCCTGCGCCGGATCCTCTTCTCCGAGCCATACCGTGAGCACGTTTTTTCGGCTCCTGCCGATGGAGTTGACCACCGCGCCCGCGATGTCCTGGCTGGAGGCGAAGGCTGTGGGAACGTGGATGACCATGACCGCGTCCACTTCGCGGTCACCCAGCAGGGCTTCAAGGCAGCGGGAGTAGGTGTCGCTCGTGGCGTGGTCCATGACCCGGACCGGGTTGTTCCCCGGAGTGCCCTCCTCCACCGCGCTGGAGATCTCCTCCTTTGTCTCCTGGGAGAGGGTGGCCAGCCTCCCGCCCTGTCGAACCAGGATGTCCCGGGCCATGACCGCCGGCCCTCCGCCGTTGCTCAGGATGGCCAGGCGGTCGCCGCGCAGCCTCCGGGAGCGGGCCATGGTCTCCACCGCGTCGAAGAGCTCCGCCACGTCGGAGACCCGGAGCATCCCCGCGCGCCGGAAAATGGCATCGTAGATGTCGTCCTCCTGGATCTCCGTGCCCCCGGGGAGCTGGTTTCCCACGGCCTGTTCCTGCATCGAGCCGCTCTTGATGGCCACGAGGGGCTTGTTCCGCGAGGCGGAGCGCGCCGCGGAGATGAACTTGCGTGGATTGTTCACCTGCTCGATGTAGAGGAGGATGGATGTGGTGTACGGGTCCCCGCCCAGATAGTCGATGACGTCGGCGAAGTCGATGTCCGCGCAATCGCCCAGGGAAATGAAGCTGGAGAACCCGATCCCCTTGGCGTGGGACCAGTCCAGCACGGCGATGCCCAGGGAGTCGGACTGGGAGACGAAGGCGATCTGTCCCTTGAGGATATCCGCATGGCCGAAGCTGGCGTTGAGCCCGGAACGGGGGACGATGAGGCCCAGGCAGTTGGGTCCCAGGATGCGCACGGAATACTGGCGGGCCAGATCCAGGGTGGCCTGGCGCAGGGTGCGCCCGTCCGGGGTGGTGTGCTTCTCCAGATCCGTGCTCATGATCAGGACGTTCGTCACCCCCTTGTGACAGAGCTGCTCCATATACTCGGGCACTGTGGTCGGCGGGGTGCAGAGGATGGCCAGATCCGGGCTGACGGGGAGATCGGCCACTGTCTGATAGGCGAGGATACCGGCCACGGCCCTGTATTTGGGATTCACGGGGAGAATGGGGCCGGAGAATTCCTCTCTCTGCAAATTGCGCATGACCACCGAGCCAATGCTCTTGGGTCGGTTCGAGGCTCCGATTACCGCCACGGAGCGGGGCCGGAACAGGGCATTGAGATGTCTGAGGCTCATAGGTCCTCCGGGAGGGGCGCGCCCTCCGATTGATTTCTCTTGGGCGGGAGGGATCGGCGGATGGTCCTTGGTTCCTCCATTTGTATCTCAGGCAGGCTGATGGATCAACTGGTTCCGAAGAATATGTGGCAAAAGATGAAATCTGGTTGACCTAGTGAACATTGTTTGTCATAAAATAACTAAGGATGGACGAGTCGTTTCGGTGAACGTCACAAACTTGGTCAAAACGCAGAGGGGGGTTCTATGGCAGAGCAAGAAACCAAGCACTACGACGTGACTCTCCAAGAGGAAGAGCACTACTATCCCCCGGTGGAATTTATCGGGCAGGCCAACTGTACGGATCCCACGGTGTATGAGCGCTTCAGCCTGGAGAACTTCCCGGAGTGCTTCAGGGAGCACGCCGAGATGCTGGAGTGGGATAAGTACTGGCACACCACATTGGACACCAGCGATGCGCCCTGCTGGAAATGGTTCGTGGGCGGCTGGCTCAATGCGAGCTACAACTGCGTGGATCGGCATCTGAAGGAGCACCGGAACAAGACGGCGATCTATTTCGTTCCGGAGCTGGAGGAGGAGCGCATCCAGAAGATCACCTATCAGGAGCTGTATCGCAGGGTGAACGAAACCGCGGCGATCCTGCGCGACTTCGCCGGTCTCAAGGCAGGGGATCGGGTGACGCTGCATCTGCCCATGACTCCTGAGCTGCCCATCACCATGCTCGCCTGCGCCCGCCTGGGCGTGATCCACTCCGAGGTGTTCTCCGGGTTCAGCGGCAAGGCCTGTGCCGACCGCATCTGGGACTCGGAGAGCGAGGTCCTGATCACCATGGACGCCTACTATCGCGGCGGCAAGCTCCTGGACCACAAGAGCAAGGCCGACGAGGCGGTGGAGGCGGCGGACAAGCAGGGCCAGAAGGTGAACAAGGTTCTCATCTGGCAACGCTATCCCGGAACCTATTCCGGTGAGCCCGCCACCGTCGATGGCCGCGACTATTTCATGAACGATCTCCTGCGGCAGTACAGGGGGGCAGAGGTCGATCCGGTCTCCATGCCCGCGGAGGAGCCCCTGTTCCTGATGTACACCAGCGGCTCCACCGGCCGGCCCAAGGGATGCGTGCACACCACCGGGGGGTATCTCTCCTACGTGGCCTGGATGTCCAAATACGTCCAGGACATCCATCCCCAGGACGTGTACTGGTGCATGGCGGATATCGGCTGGATCACCGGGCACTCCTTCATCGTCTACGGCCCGCTGGCCGTGGGCGGCAGCACGGTGATCTACGAGGGCGTGCCCACCTATCCCGACGCCGGACGGCCCTGGCGCATCTCCGAGGAGCTGGGGGTGAATATCTTCCATACCTCGCCCACGGCCATCCGGGGGCTGCGCAAGGCAGGCGGCGACCTGCCCCTGCAGTACAACCATCAGTTCAAGCACATGACCACGGTGGGCGAGCCCATCGAGCCCGAGGTCTGGCGCTGGTACTACAATGTGGTGGGCAAGCAAAAGGCCGTGGTGGTGGACACCTGGTGGATGACCGAGACAGGCGGCTTCCTCTGTTCCACCCTGCCCGCGGTGGATCACATGAAGCCGGGAAGCGCCGGTCCCGGCCTGCCCGGAATCAACCCGGTGATCCTGGACGACGAAGGCAACGAGATCCAGCCCGGGGAGAAAAGGGCCGGGAACCTCTGCATCCGCAATCCCTGGCCCGGCGGGATGCAGACCATCTGGAAGAACCGCGATCGCTACGTCAAGACCTATTACGGCCCGTACAACAAGGATCCTAATAGCACGGACTGGCGCGACTGGCCCTATATGGCCGGAGATGCGGCGATGATCGCCGCGGACGGATATGTCCGGATCCTGGGCCGCGTGGACGACGTGATCAACGTGGCCGGGCACAGACTGGGAACCAAGGAGATCGAGTCCGCGGCCCTGACCGTGCAGGAGGTGGCCGAGGCGGCCGTCGTGTCCGTAAAGGACGAGGTCAAGGGCGAGGTTCCCGATCTCTACGTCTCCCTCAAGCCCGAGGAGGAGCCCAGCGAGGACCTGGCCAAGAAGATCTCCAGCGGTGTCTCCGAGGTGGTGGGCAAGATCGCCCGTCCGGCCCACGTGTACATTGTGGCGGACATGCCCAAGACCCGCTCGGGCAAGATCATGCGCCGGGTCCTGGCCTCCATCTCCAACCGCAAGGATGTGGGGGACGTCATGACCCTGGCCAATCCCCACATCGTGGAGGAGATCCGGCAACAGGTGCAGGGCTAGCCGAGGCTTGCCGCCCGGCCTCGCTGTCCGGGTCCGGGCGGCGCCGTGGCGTGAAGCCGATATGCATTCCGTCCTTCAAACAGGGGAGGCCGTATGTCTGCTCGCTCAGGCTCCAGGGCGCCGCCGCGGCGGCTGATTCCGCAACGGGGAAACCAGGGAGGAAACAAGAAAAACAAAGCGGAAAAAAGGGAGGAGGTCCGGCAATCATATTGAGCCGGTGTCTCGCATGAGAACCCGGTGAAACATCAGGGAGGGGGTAGCCATATGGAAACTGCCGGAAACACATGGGTCTGGATCTTTCTGGGCCTGTACATCATCTATTGTTTCTATTGGGGTCTGCGGGGCTACTTTACGGAAAAAACCTCCAGCGGGTATTCCATCGGCGGTCGCGGGATTCCCATGATCGCCTTCATGATGGCCGCAACCGCGGCCTCCTTCAGCGGCTGGACCACAGTGGGCCATCCCGGCCTGATCTGGGCCTCCGGCCTGGCCTATGCCTTCGCCTCGTTCTACGTGCTCACCATCCCCATCACCGGAACCTTCTTCGCCAAGCGGAACTGGATGCTGGGCAAGCGCTACGGGTTCGTCACTCCCGGTGACATGTACGCCTACTACTACGACAACGAGGGCGTGCGCTGGCTGGTGGTGCTCACCGCGGTGCTCTACGGGATCTTCTACTCCGCGGTGCAGCTCATGGCCGCCGGGGCCCTGTTCCAGTGGGTCACCGGGTATCCCAGCACCGTGGGAGCCATCTTCCTCGCGGCCATCGTCTGGTTCTACGTCATGACCGGAGGGCTCAAGGCAAGCACCTGGGTCGGGGTGATCCAGATGATCCTGCTCGTCTTCGCCATCATCATCATCGGCGCGTACACCCTGCACCACTTCGGCGGCTGGAGCGAGTTCAGCGCGAGGGTGGCGGACATGGACCAGAGCATGCTCCAGGTTCCCGGGTTTGCCGAGTTCACCCTGTTCGGAGGCTCCTGGACCTCGCTCATGATCCTGACCTACATGTTCGCCCTCATGGGCATCCAGTCCTCCCCGGCCTTCACCATGTGGAACTTCGGGAACAAGAACCCCAAGCCCTTTGCCTGGCAGCAGGTGTTCATGTCCACCTTCATCGTTGGCTTCTGTCTCTTCTTCTTCACCGCCTTCCAGGGCCTGGGTGCCGCACTGCTCGAGGGCAACGTCCTGCCGGAGATCGGCTCCGACGGCGACGTGGTCCCCATGCTCATGGCCAAGTTCCTGCCGCCCTTCGCCCTGGGCATCTGCTTCATCGGCCTGATCGCGGCCATGCACTCCACGGCCGCCCCGTACATCGGCACCGCGGGCACCATCATCATGCGCGACGTGTGGTGGCTCAAGATCCGCAAGAAGAAGGGCGGTCACGCGGAGCAGATCTGGGTCAACCGCTTCTTCGTCACCATCATCACCATCATCGCCCTGGTCGTGGGGCTCACCTCCAAGGCGGCCCTGGTCATGCTCGGCGGCCTGGCCACAGCCTTCGGGTTCATCATGTACATCCCGCAGCTCGGCGTGCTCTGGGGGCTACGCTGGCCAGGATGGGGCACCTTCGTGGGCATCCTGGTGGGCATGTTCATGGTCTATCTGACCTATAGCGTCTTCAAGTACCCCCTGACCATCCACTCCGCCGGCTGGGGCACGGGCGTGGGCCTCCTGTTTGCCTACCTGGTCCGGCTGCTGGGCGTGAAGGACAGCGAGACCGCCACGGAGCGGCAGAAGGAGCTGCGGGACTGGATCGACAGCGTGGAGAAGCCTTCGCCCAAGGGTCAGTCCTGGCGCAATGCCATGAAGATTGTGGTCCCGGTATGGTACCTCTTCGCCATCGGGCCGCTGTGCCTCCTCGGGAACAGCGCCTTCAGCTTCGCCGGGTTCCCGCCGCTGTGGTCCTGGCAGATCGTGTGGTGGATCCTGGGCATTGTCATGATGTGGGCCCTGGCCTTCAAGGCGGAGATGTCCGCGGTGACCGACGAAGAGATCCGCCGTCCGTCCGAGGAGCCCAACATCGTGGTGGAAGAGACCATGGAATAGCCAAGGAGGGGGTGCGCTATGCGAAGAGAAGACCTCTATATGATCCTCTGCGTCATCTTTGCCATTTTGTGGGTCATCTTCATGGGCGCTGGCGGCTTGAGCTGATGCCGTCGGCTGGCCTGGCCGAGAAGAATGGCCTGCTGTTGGCCGGACACAGTTGACGCGAAGCGGTGCAGCACACCGCAATGGGGCGTGTCCGCCGGTTGCCGCTCTGGGAGCGCTTCCGGCGGATGCGCCTTTTTTTCCCTGGTCTCGGATCCGGGCGCGCGGGGGACGCGGTACCCCGGGGGCGAAGAACGGAGAGAAATCGGCTAGGCGAGGGAAGGCGATGAATCTGAAGAAGAAGTATTGGATCCTTTCCCTGGGGTTTGTGGGGTTGACCCTGGTCTTTCTCGGCGTGATGGGGGTCTATATCTGGCAGGGGCTCGATCCGGAGATCCGTGGCCAGTTGTACGAGTCCCCGGACGATCTGATCGCGCCCCTGTTCCTGGGTGGAAGTCTTTTGCTCATCATCCTGCTCTTCTTTCTCAACGAGATGTTCCAGAGCTACATCCTGCCCCTGGATCGGCTCATGGAGGACAGCCGCCTGCTGACCACGGTCAATCCGGAGCACGAGATCAAGGTGAAGGGATGCTGGGAGATCATGGAGCTGGCCAGACGGCTGAACGAGGCCGCCGAGCAGATGCGCCGGATGCGGGACCAGCTGGAGCACGGCCTCGGGGAGCGCTGCGAGGCCCTGGAGCAGGAAAGCGCCCATGTTCTGGAAATCGTGAGCCGTTTGCCCCGGGGGGTGCTCGTGGTCAATGCCTGGGATCAGATCGTCTATTTCAACGCGCGGGCCCTTGCCATCAGCTCCCGTCTGCTGGACGGCGATGAGGCCCATTATCGGGTCATCGGCTATGTGGGCCTGGGCCGTCAGGTGAGGGATCTGTTCGGGGAGCGCGCCGCGGAGGAGATGCGGCGGACGGCTGACGCGAGCCGAGCCGATTTTCCCTCCTCTAGCGGTCTGTTCCGGTTCGAAACGGGCTGGTTCGAGGAAAGGGGAATCCAGGCGGGATATGCCCCTCTGAACGGAGAGGAGAGGGGAAGCGGAGCGTGCATGGTCTATTTGGAGCAAGCCGGGGACACGGAGGAAGAGTCCTGCCGGTGCGCTACGCCCCTTGTCTGCCCAGTGCACGACGACTGTCCCACGGAGCTGCTCGCTCCCTTCAGGCTGGATGCCGAGCTCCTGTGGCATCCGGTCCCCGCTCCGCCCCTGGAGGATGTGCCCCTGAGACAGCTGCCCTGCACGGTTTTCGATCTGGAAACCACCGGCCTGGATCCGGACGGAGGGGATGAGATCGTCTCCATCAGCGCGGTGCGGATCATCAACGGCCGGATCGCCTCGGAGGAGCCCTTTCATCAGCTAATCCAACCCAAAGGGCCCATTCCCTTGGAATCCGAGAGGATCCACGGCATAAGCCAGGAAATGGTGCGGGACAGGCCCGGCGCGGAAACGGTTCTGCCCTCCTTCGGCTTCTATTGCCGGGACACGGTCCTGGTGTCCCATTGCGCGGAGTTCGACATGCTCTTTCTGGGACAGCAGGGCAAAAGCCTCGGCCTGGAGCTGGACAATCCCGTGCTGGACACCATGCTGCTCGCGACGGCCGTGCTTACCAGCCGCAGGGACCAGAGCCTGGAGTCCACGGTGCGTAGGATGGGCGCGAGCCTCCACGCCAGGCACTCCTCTCTGGGCGACGCCCTGAGCGCCGCGGAGGTCTTTCTCAGGCTGATTCCCCTGCTGGAGAAGCAGGGGGTCCATACCCTGGGGCAGGCCGTGGAGACGAGCCGAAGAAAGGAGCGATGCGTGGACTATTCGCGGCATTCCGGGGCGGGCAATCTGCAGAGCTGTTGAAGGGGGTGCTCGCGTTCCGCGTTC
>CAYFSD010000031.1:0-2057 GCA_964345705.1 uncultured Desulfohalobiaceae bacterium | reverse complement strand
TGGGCCATGCGGATGCGCTTGAAGGATTCCTTGAGGGACTGCCGTTCGATGTGGGTCAGGCGCTTGGGGTGGATGTAGTTGTCCGGCGGGCGCTGCTCCTCGTGGATCTGGGCCGCCTGGTGGAACAGGCGCACCTGCATCAGGTAGGCGTAGGCGTGCTCCATCTCCAGGGCGTCCTCTCGGTCCAGGGCCCCGATGCGCTCCATCTCCCGGAGGCGTTCCAGGGTGTTGGTCTGCGCCAGGTGGTTCTTCAAGGCGAAGATCCTGGCGAAATCCACGATGAGACGCATGGGGCTCTTGATGTCCAGGGTGTTCTTGTGCTGTCCCTTGGATTGCAGCACGAAGTTGCCGAAGAAGTCCAGGGGCGGCTTGAAGTGGAGGGCGTTTTCTGCGAGATGGCGGAAGAAGCCCTTCCATCCCCCCAGGGAGCTGAAGAGGTACTCGCTCAGCTCGCCCATGAGCTCGCAGTCTCCGTAGCCGCAACGGAGGTCGAAGAAGATGCTCGCCTGCAGGAGGTTTTCCGGTTCCGCCTCCCTGATCCAGCGGCGGAAATACGCCTTCCACGCCGAGAGCGGCTGGCACCAGTCCGGGTTGCTGGCCATGATGTCGAAGTCGCAGTAGCTGAAGCCGATCTCGTTGAGCCGATCGGAGACGAGCTTTCCCAGCTGGAGGAAGAAGCGCTGGGTCTCCTCCAGCTGGGGCTCGGGCACGTCCTCGAAGACAATGGCGTTGTCCTGGTCCGTTTTCAGGGTCTGTTCCCTGCGGCCCTCGCTGCCCAGGAGCATGAAGGCGAACCTGACCGGGGGAGGGCCTGTTTCCTCTAAAGCGAAGCTCATGACCCTGTTCAGGATGGCGTCGGACACCGCGGTGATCACTCGGTTCAGGTGCTCCGCCTTGGCCCCGCTTTCCAGCAGGGAGCGGACAAGCCCGGGGAGCTGCCGGTAGCGCGCCGCGATCTCCCGGACGGACTCGGCGTTCTGCAGCTCGTGCATCAAAAAGACCGGTGAGCGGCCCTGGGTGAGGAGCAGATCCTCCTCCGTGGCGATGCCCAGGATTTCCTTGGAGGGGCCGGTGATGGCCAGGTGCTTGATATTGTGCTGCATCATGAGCAGGATGGCCTCGAAGATCCGCGAGTCCACGGGAAGGGAAATGAGGGGAGTGGACAGGATTTCTCCGGCTGCGGTGTCCAGGGAGCGTCCCGCCGCGACCACCTTTTCCCGGATGTCGTGATCCGTGAGCAGCCCACTGTATCCCCCCGCCTCGTCCAGCACCACCACGGCGCTCCGCTTGTGCTCGGTCATGCTTTGGGCGGCCTCCCTGACGGTGGCCTCCTCCCCGCAGGTGACGATATTCCTGGAGAAAACGTTGGCCAGGCTCTGGTTCAGGAAGCCGGCCTGTCCCTCGGAGTCCGCGCCCTGTCTGGAGCTCCTGGCGATGAAGGCCACATAGGGCTGCTGGAGCATGTTCCTTTGGAAGTTTTCGGAGAAGTGGCGGGTGAAGTCGGGATATCTGGCGCACACGTCCAGGAACAGGTCCTTGGGCAGGCGGTAGAGGGACGTGTCCTCGAGGGTGGTGACCGTGCGGATGGAGACCCCGTTGTTGAACAATACGGACAGGCCGCCGTAGATGTCCCCCTCCGAGAGATAGGAGCGCAGCAGCTTCTCCTCTCCCTCCTTGATGAACTGTTCCAGGGTCCCGTCCTGCACAATGTGGACAAAGTCCAGGACCGTGGTCCCCTGCACGAAGAGGGTCATGTCCTTGTACTGGTGGGAGCGGCTCAGGGAGCCGGCCAGGCTTTCCAGCTCCTCCCGTGGGAGGATGTCGAAGGGATGAACCCGCTGCAGAAAGGCGATCCTATCCTTGTTCATAGGCGCGTGCCCGGATGTGTGTCGCGCGCGTCCCGCGGGACGCACCGTTTCCCGGTTCCATTCAAGGGGAGATTCACGGAATCATATACTATTTTGTATCATGCCCTGGCTTGAGCGTCCACAGCCATTTCGGTAATGTGCTCAACTCATTGGATTATCATGGAATTGAGCGAGGCGAAGGCGGGTGCA
>CAYFSD010000030.1:9295-11431 GCA_964345705.1 uncultured Desulfohalobiaceae bacterium | reverse complement strand
GAGGTATGGGAATTAGAAAAGAATTCCATAAATGACGCAAGTATAACATATAAGATTGATATAGATACCAGTGAGAATTTTAATCTTGACGAAACTATTTTGCCTGTCTTTATGTCAAATCTGGATGGAAGCCTATTGTGTCGAGAAATATATTATAAAAATAAGAGAATTGCGCCAAATAAGCTTTCTATATCACATGATTGCATAAATACAATCAATTTGCGCTATCCAGGAGGATCCTATTCCTTTTTAAACATGTCTTGCCTTGCCTCAAACAGCGAAAATTGGCCATATCAAATATCCGCATCCCACGTTTTGCAATAGATTCAGCAAGGCATATCAGTGGACCCACAAAGCGATATTGCATGATATAACTCCAGTAATGAGCCCTGCTCATAAATGCATCCCAAACGACAAGCGTCAGCTCAAAAAACAAAAATAATGCGCATTCTGTGACCAGAAACCCAAGCACTGCGCACGACATTTTGAATTTTCTCGCGGGACAGCCAGGGCACTTTGACAATGCGTGAGGAGCTAGCTGCACCATTCAGCTCGATCCTTTCGATTTTTCCTCAAAATCAGCACCAAGCCCACAACCTCGGGCGAACAGTCAATAAGCTTTTTACCAGCCGATACCCTGAAGGATCTTTGACACGACACAGCTTCAGTGCTACGAAACTGCAAAACGTGCTACGAAACAGGTGTTCACATTATGTATCTCCCCACCACCCTCATCCCCCCCTTTATCTCCCGGATCCGGCAGCCCCGCCTGATCCGGGGGATTGTTCTTTTGGCGATCCTGGCACTGTGGCTCCTGCCAGCAACGGCTTCTGCCCAGTCCAGGGACATGTCCCGCCAGGAACAAAAGGCCCTGCACCGGGCCCAAAAGCATTTGAGCGAAGACAGCCCGGATGAATGCCTATCCGAGCTGCGCAGGTTCCGGGAAAAGCACGGCGAGCCCCGATCCCCCCTCTTTCATCTGGTGCGGGGCAATGCCCTATACAGCCAAAAGGAATACAAAAAGGCGGAAAAAGCCTACTCCCGGGGCCTGGACAAGGCCCCGGATCACCCCGCCCTGCTCCGCAATCTGGCCTCTGTTTGCCTGCGGAACGGAGATGCCCTCAAGGCGGGTCGTTTTTTTCGGCGCGCCTATGAAGCCGAGGAGGACCCGGAGCCCGAGCTGCTTTACCAGGCCGGGGCCGCCTTTTACCGGGCAGAGGCCCATGACCGGGCCTTGCGCGCCCTGAGCCAACTCTTCGATCGGGCCGAGGAGATCGAGCCCCAATGGGCCGAGCTCCTGGTCTACACCTGCCTGGAAGCCGAAAGATGGACCCGGGCGGAAAAAACCCTGGACCGTCTGCTGGAAGAAAATCCCCAGCAAGGACGCTACTGGAAGCTGCTAGCCCAGGTCCGGCTCAAGCGCGAGGAATACCGCAAGGCGGCCTGCGCCCTGGAAATCGCCTATGACCTCGATCCTCCGGCCCCATCGGAATGGAGGAATCTGGCCAACATCTACGCCTCGGTCCACGCCCCGCTCCAGGCGGCCAGGACCTTGGAAAAGGCCTGCGGGGACACCTGTTCCGTTCAGGATCAGCGCCGCCTGGCCCGGCTCTATTCCAGGGCCTGTCGCCACGATCGTGCCATGAAGCACCTGGATCGGGCCCTGAAACAGGAGCCATCCGCCGATCTCTATCTGGAAAAGGGGCGCCTCTGCTACCGGGCCGGCGAGTTCCAGCAGGCGCGCACCGCCCTGCGGAAGGCCCTCGAGATCAACCCGGACCACGAGGAGGCCCGCCTCTGGCTGGGATATGCCGCCTGGCAGCTCCGGGACTGGGACCTGGCCAAACGCTCCTTTGACCGGGTTCCCCGGGACGGGGAGCACGGAAAGCAGGCGGAGAATGGCCTGCAGTCCGTCCTGGCCGTGATTGAGGCCCAGGGCACTGGGGAAACCCTTTCCCGGAAAGGGGGATGAAGGGCTGGGATACGTTATCCGTTATCCGGGAGCCGACATTCATCACCCCGGGCTTTGTCTTTTAGATCTGCCCTGATGACGGAGAACTGATAACTGATAACCGATAACAGGCAACCGAGCTCAACACTGGAGACCTCCATGCGATTTTTCAGTATCACGGCCCT
>CAYFSD010000030.1:2913-9195 GCA_964345705.1 uncultured Desulfohalobiaceae bacterium | reverse complement strand
GGCCCGGGGGCACCTGGAAAAAGCCCTGGAACAGGAGATCGATCTCCAGAAGGAGATCGAGGACTGGAGCCAAAAGAAGCAGGAGCTATTGCACCGCATCCTGCAACTCAAGTCGGAGGCGGACTGGCACAAGTACAGAACCGCCAAGTACAGGGAATATATCCAGAATCAAAAGGAAACCATCGCCAGGCTTGTGCGGGAGAAGGAAAACATCAAGGCGCTCAGCCGTAAGCTGGAGCCCTATCTGGACCGGGTGGTCGCGGATCTCGCCGCCTTCGTGGCTTCCGACCTCGACTTTCTCCCCCGCGAACGCGAGAACCGGATCGCCTCTCTCCGGGACGTTCTGGGCAGCCACGACAAGAGCCTGAGCGACAAGCTGGGCCGGGTGCTGCAGGCCCTGCAGATCGAGGCGAGGTACGGACGGGGTATGGAAGTCGGGTCCAAAACGGTGAAACGGGACGGAGGAGAAATCCGGGTCCAGGTGCTCAGGCTGGGCCGAGTGGCCAAGTTCTATCGCTCTCCGGACGGTGAATACGCCGGACGCTGGACCAGGAGCTCCGGGGAGTGGGAGCCCATTTCCCCGGATTACGCGGAAGCGATCCATAAGGCCATCCGCATCACCCGGGATGAAACCCCGGCCGAGCTCGTGGAGCTGCCGGTGAAGGGAGAAAAGCGATGAAGCGGATCGTCCTCGCTGCCGTAGCGCTCGTGCTCTTGTTCTCCGCGCCTCCCGTCCTGGCTGAATCGGGCTCGGACCCCATCGAGGCCGAGGTGCGGGAAAAGGCGGCTCGGATCGAAAAGCAGGCCGAGTACACCAAAAAGCTCCTGCACAAGGACAAAAGCGAGCTCCAGGCGGAGCTGGACCGGCTCCGGGAAGAGACGAAAAAGAACAAGCAGGCCCTTGCCTCGGCCAAGGAGGAATTCCAGTCCCTCAGGCAGGAAGAGCGGGAGCTGAGGGAGGAAATCAGCGAGGAAAAGAAGGAGATCCGCGAGGTCGAGGGCATCGTGACCGAAGCCGCCCGCAACGCGCGCTCCCTGTTCGAGGCGAGCCCGATCACGCATCGCGGCACTGAGCGGCTGGAAGCGGCCAGGGAAATCCTTGCCTCGGAGGAATTCCCCGGCATGCAGGCCATACAGGGCCTGATGGACGGGCTGTGGACCGAGATGCGGGCCTCGGGGGAAATCGCCGAATACAGCGGGGACATTGTCGACCGCGACGGTCGCGTTCAGACGGCGGAAATCCACCGCATCGGGGCCCTGACCGCGGTGTATGACATCCCGGAGAGCGGCCGGGGCTATCTCCGTCCGGAGGACAACGGCACCCTCGCGGCGGTGGAAGGCAAGGCACCCTGGCTGGACCGGTGGTCTCTGGGCTCCTATCTCAGCGGGGATTCCTCCGCCCTGCCCCTGGATGTTTCCGGCGGCAGGGTGTTCCATCGCTGGAGCGAGGAAAAGAGCGTCCAGGAATGGCTCGCCTCCGGAGGCATACTGGTCTGGCCCATCCTGCTCATCGCTGCCGCCGCCCTCATCCTGGCCGGGGAGCGCTTTGTCTTCCTCCTGCGGATCCGATCCGACTCGGACCGGATCATGGAGCGCGTCTCCGACCTGGCCCGGGAGCAAAAGTGGGGGGAATGCCGGGACTACTGCCGCAGATTCTCCCGCTCCCCCGCCTGCCGGGTCCTGGATTCCGTGCTGGAGCACCTGGGGAGCAGCCGGGAGGTGATGGAGAACGCGGTCCAGGAGGCCCTGCTTCGGCAAGCCCCCCGTCTGGAGCGCTTTGTCCCCACCCTGAGCGTCCTGGCCGCGGTCGCCCCCCTTATCGGCCTCCTGGGAACGGTCACCGGTATGATCGCCACCTTCCAGGCCATCACCCTCCACGGCTCCGGGGACCCGTCCCTTATGGCCGGCGGGATCTCCGAGGCCCTGGTCACCACCCAGCTCGGCCTGGCCGTGGCCGTGCCGGTGATGCTCCTGCACCACCTCCTGGAGCGCAGGGTGGACGCTATCCTGTCCGACGCGGAGGAAAAGGGGAACTCCCTGATCCTGTTCCTCTTGAGCCGGGACAGCGGCCGGCGGGAGGAGGCCTGATCCCATGTCCGAGATCCTGACCAGCGCCCGGGACCTCTTTCAGAGCGGAGGCCCGGTGCTCGTGCTCCTCGCGGCGATCTCCGTCTGGATGTGGGCCCTGATCCTAGGCAAGTGGCTGGAGCTCTCCCGGATGCGCAAGCGGGAGCAGCCCCTGGACCGCTGCCTCCGGGCCAGGGATGAAAAGAAGGCCGAGTTCCCCGGGGCCCAGTGGCAGAAGGAGATCCTGGACAGGGTCGAGCACTACCGCGACTCGGGGATCCAGCCGGACAAGCGGATCATGGCCGACCTGCAGAGATCCCTGGGACGGCGCGTGGAACGCTTTGTCCCCACTATTCTCGTCCTGGCCGCGGCAGCCCCCCTGCTCGGCCTGCTGGGGACTGTGGAGGGCATGATCGAAACCTTCCGGGTCATCTCCGCCTCCGGAACGAGCGAGGCCAAGTCCCTGTCCACCGGTATCTCCCAGGCCCTGATCACCACCCAGACCGGACTGGTTGTGGCCGTCCCCGGACTGGTGCTGGGCAACTTCCTGCGCAGGCGGGCTCAAGGCGCCAGGGGCCGCATGGAGCGCTTCTGTCTGGGGCTCCTGCGCGAGCACACCCATGCGCACGATCCCGGGCAAACGCCGGAGGCCGCCTCATGAGAGCGCTGGAACGGATCCGAGGCAAACGGAGCGGGGGGACGGACATCAACATGGCCCCCCTGATCGACATGATCTTCATCCTGCTCATCTTCTTCCTGGTCACCACCAGCTTTGTCCAGGAATCCGGGGTCACCGTGGAGCGGCCCTCTGCCGAGAGCGCATCCACTCCGGAAAAGACGAACCTGATCATCGGTGTGGACGAGCACGGCAGAGTGCACATCCAGAACGAGGAAGTGGACATCCGGGCGGTGCGCTCCCGCATGGAGGACTTCAGCGAGAAGAATCCCCAGGGCTCGGTGGTCATCGCCGCGGACAAGAAGAGCACCACGGATACGCTGATCCGGGTCCTTGACGCCTGCCGCCTGGCTGGCGTTTCCAACATCAGCGTCGCGGCGAGGAAGCCGCAGTAAATCATATGCGCACTGCTCTTCGCGACAGCTCCATCGCCGTTATCTGCGCGGTGTTGATCAACGCGGTGATCTTCCTCTCCATCCCCTTTCTGAACACGGTGCGCGAGCAGGAGCCGAAGAAGCCGTACATGGGCACTCCGGTCAGGGTATCCTATCAGGCGGAGAAATCCGCGAAGGAGCCGGAGGACTCCCAGCCGGAGCAAACTCCCGAGCCCACGCAGAGCCCGCGGCCGAAGCCCTCGCCCCGGCCTCCGGATCTTTCGCAGCAACAGCCCGAATCTCCACAAATGCGGACTGAGCTGGACCTGCCGGAGCCCAGCTTCGAGCTGCCAGACGCGGACATCGGCACGGTCGCGGTATCCGCTCCGAAAACGCGCCCCACGGAGCAGCCCTCTTCGGGCCCGGAGGCTTTCTCCTTGCGGCAGGTGGACCGCAAGCCCCGGGTGGTCAGCCGCATCCAGCCCAGATATCCCCGGAGGGCCAGACAGCGGGATATAACCGGCAAGGTGGTGCTCAAGTTCCTGGTGGACCGGGACGGGGAGGTGAACAAGGTCTCCGTGGTCTCCGCTGAGCCGGAGGGCGTTTTCGAGGACAACGCGGTCTCCGCGGTGAAGAAGTGGCGCTTCGAGCCCGGTCGTGTCGACGGGGAGCCCGTTCCCACCTGGGTCCGGCTCCCAGTCTCCTTCACTCTGTCCGACTGAAACAGAATCTCCGGATGCCCAGGTTGACAGCCAGTGTGCCCTGGTAGCACGTTTTACATATTCGTGCTACGGAGCGATCCCTTTTCCCTTTGCTTCGTTGCATTGCTTCCTCCGTTGCATCACGTTCCGAGGCCCATCCGGCTTCCGGACCAAACCCAAGGAGGTCCCACATGGCCTTGCTCCGACTCTTTCTCATTGTCCTAACCGCGGGCATTCTCATGCCCGCGGCAGCATCCGCGCACATGGTGTGGATCAACGCGAGCGATTTCGCGCCGAATGCGGGAGATGAGGTCTATCTCCGAATCGGCTGGGGCCACGAATACCCCCGCGACCAGCTGGTCAACCCGGACATGGTGAAGGAGGTCCAGGTCCTCGGCCCCGAGGGGCAACAGGTGAAGACGGAGCCCGTCTTTGCCGATGTGCACCGCTTCACCGCGAGAACGGAAGGAGCCTATCACGCCCTGGTTCAAATCGAGCCCGGATTCGTCTCCAAAACCCCCACGGGCCACAAGCTGGGGAACAAGAAGGAGCTGGACAACGCCGTCTCCTGCTTCCGGCACAATATGAACGTCAAGGCCATCATCCAAACCGGAGCCTCTGACACCACGGACAACGAACAGGATGGCCTCGCCCTGCAGCTCGTCCCGCTGGAGAATCCCTCCGAGCTCGGCCCCGGAGACACGCTCCCGGTCCGGGCCCTGTTCCAGGGAGAGCCCCAATCCGGGGTCACGATCAAGGCCACCTCCAGGGAACACGACGGGGAGTGGGTCTCGAAGAAGAAAACCGATCAGGACGGGATCGCCCACTTCGAGATCGACGGGGAGGGGGCCTGGATGTTCCGGGCGGAATATCGCACCCCCTATCCGGATGAGTCCGTGTGCGACCAGTACTTCTACACCTCGGCCCTGAATGTGAGCTTCTAGGCAATGAGCAACTAAAAAGGAGAAGATCCTATGAAACACGCCATCTCCCTTTGCGCCCTCATCGTGTTTCTCCTGGGCGCGGCTTGTCCTTCCCCGGCACAGGAAGAACAGGGCGATCCCACCTACGAGCTGGAAGGGGTGACGGTCAACGCCACCCAGGAGGAAAGGGACGTCTCCCTGACACCGGGCTCCACCACGCTGGATCTCGGAGAGTATCAAAGCGTTGGCTCTCCACAGAACGTCCTTGATGTTCTCAAGCAGAGCCCGACCATCGACTTCCGCCAGGCCAGCGACCTGGCCCCGGCGGAGGACGGGGTGCAGATGCGCGGGTTCGACTCACGGATGTTCGTTACCGCTCTGGACGGTTTGGCGGTGCAGAAGATCGGCGGATACTGGGGAGGCCACTATCAGGACTTTAGCGGCATTCCCCTGGCGGAAATCGAGGAAATCGAGATCATTCCCGGCCCCCACTCCGCCCTGTATCCGGGCAAGGCCATCGGCGGCGTGCTCGACCTCAAGACAGGGGCGCCGAAGAGATGGGACACCGCCAAGCCGAACATCGATCTGCAGAGCAGCTACGCCAGCTACGACACCAGGAACCATCTGGCCCGTGCGGACGGAGGATACAATGCCCTGAGCTACGGCCTCTCTTACCGGGACTACAGCACCGACGGGTATCTGCGGAACAACGCCGCGGACATCGAGACCATCGCCGGCCGGATCGGCCTCCTCCTGCCCTCGGACGGTTTTGTCCGACTCTCGAGCTCACACACAGACAAACTGCGCGAGGTACCGGTCAAAAACGATCCCTCTCGTGCTGACTACGACTCGGGTTACCCTGTGGTAGATGAGCAGACCGCCTCCTACGATCCCGACCAGGATCCCCGCAGGGAGAAGGACATGGACCTTGTCCGCCTGGACGCGGAACAGCCCACTCCCTGGGGCGACTGGAAACTGGGAGTCTACCGCAAGCACGAGGACCAGGTCTACAAGTTCGATCCGGACCATTTACAGGGGCGACCGAGCAGCGCGGAAGACGCGATCACGGAGTGGCTCACCTGGCAAGGCAAGCTGCAGAACGACTTCAGCCTGGGAAACCACGACCTAACCCTGGGGCTGGATGCAGCCCGGCTCTACATGGAGGACGATGGGGACGACCAGGAACGAGAGCGCACCTACGCCGCCTTCGCCCAGGACGAGTGGCACATTCTGCCCAGGCTAACCTTGAAGACTGGGCTCCGCTATGACTACCAGACCATCTGGTGGAATAACCAGAAAATTGCTGGTCCTAATGCTGGTGATTACTGCATTGAGCCGAACAAAGAAGAACTTGAGAAGGATTACTCTCAGCTCGTGCCCAAGTCTTTCCTAACCTACGAGCTGGACGACTGGGCCGAGGCTTTGCGGGACACCTCGATATCCCTCGGGGTGAGCCGCATCTGGACTCCACGGGAGTTCTGCTCGGTCTGAAGCTGGGGCTCAGGGATCGAGGCCGATCCCCTGGAAGGCACGGCGTACGA
>CAYFSD010000030.1:0-2813 GCA_964345705.1 uncultured Desulfohalobiaceae bacterium | reverse complement strand
ACCCTGATCCGGGACAAGGGTTATCTCAAGGACCTCAAGATCAAGGTCTATTCCAACAACGTCCTGGACGAGGAATACACGCAAAGCCGGGGCTATCCCATGACGGACCGGACCTTTGGCATCACCCTGTCCTGCTCACTGTAAAAACACACCCAAGCCAAGGAGAGGAATCATGCTCAAGAGAATCGTGCCCCTTTTCGCCGCCGCAGTCCTCCTCCTGCCCTGCTCCGCCCTTGCCTCTGGACAGGGAATGCTCCATGTCCTGGGCATGGGGCCGAACGGCCCGGACCTAACCGCGCCCAAGGCCCTGGAGACCCTCAAGGAAGCGGATATCGTGCTCGGACACCGCGACACGTACGAGAAGTTCCGGGAGTACATTCCCCAGGAAAAATACGCCTTCAATCCCTGGAAGGGGATTCACGGGGGCAATGCCACGAAGCTGCGGAAACAGAACCGCCAGAAATGGCTGGAGCGGGTGAAGGAGCGACGCAGGGAGCTGCGGGACTTCGCCCTGGAGCGCATTGAGCGGGGCGAGGACCTCGTGATCATGGATTCCGGGGATCCCTGTGTCTACGGTCCGGCCCTTTATTGGCTTCTCCAGGACTTTCCCCGGGAGCATCTGGAGGTAATTCCCGGCATGAGCGCATTCAATGCCGCGAGCGCGGCTCTGGAGGAGCCCATGATCGGCGAGGCGGGGTTCGTGGTCCTCACCTCCCCCCACGCCCTGCTCAAGGACAACGGCGAGGGCACGCAGGTTCTGGAGGACATGGCCGAGCATACGCCCACCATGGTCCTGTACATGGCCCTGCAGTCCATGGACCGGCTGGTGGAGGAGATGGAAGAGGACGGCTATCCCGCTGATCTTCCCGCGGCGGTGGTCTATTTCGCAGGTTATCCGGAGAAAGAGGAGGTGGATCGAGGCACATTGGAGACGATCGTGCCCCGGATCGAATCCCGGAAAGAGGATCGGCTGGGCCTGGTCATCCTTGGCGAGGCGGTATCCTGATCGGCTTAAAGTGCCGGGAGGGCCGGCTCTTGGCGCCACCTTTCGAGCCCGGGCCGGCCCGATTCCTGAATCTGCCCGAGGAAGCGCTCACCCCGTAAACGCAAAGGTTAAAGAGAGAGCCGTCCTTGAAAAACGCGCTGAACAATCACAAGCTCAAGCGGGAGCTGGGGCTTTTCTCCGCGATCATGCTCGTGGTTGCCAACATGATCGGCACCGGGATCTTCACCACCACGGGCTTCATCATGCAGGAAGTGGCCAGCCCCTATACCATGCTCGCCACCTGGCTGGTGGGCGGCCTGTTCGCCCTGTTCGGGGCGCTGTGCTACGGCGAGCTGGGAGCGCTCTTTCCCCAGGCCGGAGGGGAATACGTCTATCTGCGGGAGGGGTACGGCAAGGCCATGGGCTTCTTGAGCGGCTGGATCTCCCTCATCGTGGGGTTTTCCGCCCCCATCGCGGCCGCTGCCATCGCCTTCGCCACCTATCTCTTCCAGGCCCTGCCGCTCTCCGGCGAGGGCCTGGAGCTCACGGCCCGGGGCATGCGCCTCCTGGAGCTCTCCCCGACAACCCTCACCGCTGTGGCGGTCATCCTCCTGCTCAGCCTGATCCACTTCCACAGCCTGAGCCTGGGGAGCAGGGTCCAGAATGGCCTCACCCTGTACAAGATCGGATTCCTTCTCGCCTTCATCATCTGCGGCCTGTGGCTGGGCCGGGGATCCACGGAGCACCTTGCGGCTGGCTTCCAGCCGGGCTCGCTGTTCCAGGGGCCCTTCGCCGTATCCCTGATCTTCGTGGCCTTCGCCTACAGCGGCTGGAACGCGGCCTCCTACCTGGGCGGGGAGATCGCCAATCCGGGCAGAAATCTCCCCCTGGCCCTGGTGACCGGCACACTGATCGTCATGGGGTTGTATCTGCTGCTCAACCTGGTCTTTGTCTACGCCCTCTCCCCGGAGGAGATGAGCGGCGTTCTGGAGATCGGGACCAGGTCAGCCGTCGCCCTGTTCGGCCCGGAAACCCGCACGCTCTTCAGCCTGGCCATCGCCCTGGGCCTTCTCTCCGTCTTGAGCGCCATGATCGTCTGCGGCCCCAGGATCTACTACGCCATGGCCAAGGACGGCGTCTTTTTCCGGACCTTCAGCCGGGTCCGCCAGGGACGCAGCACCCCGGCGCACTCCATCTTCCTGCAGGCCGGGATCGCCTGCGCCATGGTCCTGACCACCTCCTTCGAGGGGCTGCTACTCTACGTGGGATTCACCCTCTCCCTTTTCGCCGTGCTCACCGTGCTGGGCCTGTTCCGCATCCGCTGGAGCCGCCCCGATCTGCGAAGCCGCTACCGGACCCTGGGCTATCCGGTCACTCCGATCCTCTTCGTCCTGGGCAATGCCTGGATCATCTATTTCACTCTCACCAGCAGGCCCTTGTCCTCGGTTTGCGGCCTGGTCACCATCGGCTCCGGGCTGCTGGTGTACCAGCTCTTCCGCAAAAGAAACGATGGCGGCGACGGGGACGGCGGTAGCCCCTCCCCGGACTCCGCAACGGGAAAATCGGGACGGACCCTTTCCCTCCTTCTGCTCGCCTTTGTGCTCCTCACTCCGCTGCTTGCGCCCACCGGGGCCCTGGCCCACGGCACAGAGGGAAAGATCGACGTCGAACAGGGGCTGCTCATCCGGGCAAAATACAGCGACGGCGAACCCATGGCCTACGCCAACATCAGCATCTCCCGCGCAGGTGACGACGCGCCCTTTCAGCAGGGCAATCTGGACCGCAAGGGGCGCTTCCTCTTCCTGCCCGATCGGAACGGGACCTGGAC
>CAYFSD010000029.1:0-11441 GCA_964345705.1 uncultured Desulfohalobiaceae bacterium | reverse complement strand
ATCCACGGGCACGGGGGCCTTGAATCAGCTGGCCTTCGGATCTGCCCTCTTTTTTTCCGCCCGGCACTTCATGATGTCCGGGATCCGGGATCACACGGAGAAAAACCAGGAGAATGCCGGGAAGGGGACCTATTCAGAGCCGAAGGCCGGTTGATTCAAGGACCCCGTGCCCGTGGTCGGATCAATGGGCTGAATAGTTGCAAAACAACAACGCCAAGCCAGCAAGGAGTCGCAGCCGCCATGAGCCAGCCCTACAGGATCGGCTTCGCCGGAACCGACGCCCGCACCCTTTTGAGCGCCCAGGTGATGTCCACCGCCTCCAGCGAGATGGACAGTGCCAGCTACTGCGGCGTGGTGATCCGGGGGACCAGCGCCATGCCCGTTCTCGCCGGATCGGAATGGTTCGACTGGCCCGTGGACTTCCTCCCCACTGCGGAGAACAGCACAGAGGCCTATGCGGAGGCCTTGGTCCAGGCCTTTCGGGAGGGAAGCCTAGACTGCGCCCTTCCCCTTCCGGAAGCGCTGCAGTACGGAGGGATCGTGGACCGCGTCCGGGACAGCGGATACGGGGACCGTATCGCGGGCCTGGAGAGCGAGGCCGCCTTCATCGAGGGGGACAAGGCGGAGTGCAAGAAGCTCTGCGCCCGGGCCGGAATTCCGGTGGCAGACGACTGGGAGATCGTGGACGCCCGCTCCTTCTCCCGGGTTTTCTCTATCTGCCTGCATTTTCTGCACCTCTTCGGAGGCGCGGTCCTCAAGTATCCCTACAGCGCCTCCGGCAAAGGGGCCCGCATCATTCTGGACGCCTGGGAGATCAAGGAGGTGTACGACACCCTGCTGGCGGACTACAAGAAGGACTACCGCAAGATGTTCGCCAACAGGCCCTGGCCCCTGCTCATCGAATCCCGCATGTCCGGGGTGGAGATCAGCTTCACCATTCTGGTGGACGGAGCGGGGAATTTCCGGATCCTGCCCACCTCCCTGGACTATCCGGAGCGCTATCCCGGACCCGCGGGCAAGGACAATCCCATCACCGGCGGCATGGGGAGCATCTCCCCCCATCCCTTCGAGTCCCCCGAGCTCATGGACATGGTCGCCGAGCGCATCGCCCGACCCATGGTCCAGGCCCTGCGCGAACGGGGCAGCCTACGGCCCTGCGTGCTCTACCCCGGGTGCATCGTGTCCTTCACCCATGACTCCGAGCGCGGGGCGGTCCCGCGGGATCTGCGCGTCTGCGAGTTCAACATCCGCCCCGGGGAGCCCGAATTCCAGGCCGTGGTCCGCCGGATCCGCAATTTCGGGGCCCTGGTCCGCGCCATGTTCCAGTCGCGCCTGGACCAAGTGGAGCCGGAGATCCGCGAGGATCAGATCGCGCTGTGCACCGCCCTGGTCACCGGCCCCGGCGGACCGGACGGACAGAAGGGCTATCCCTGGAGCGTGACCAAGTACGAGCCCGTGGAGATCGACCGCAAATACCTGCGGAACAAGAACCTGCAGCTGGTCCCCTCGGGCATGGGCTATTCCGAGGAGCGAGGTCTCTACTCCGACGGGACCCGTGTGGCCTACTTGAACGCCAACGCGACCGTTGGCGAGGACCAGACGCGCGGCGAGGTCGCGGACAAGCTCGCGCGGCGCATCCTCGCCGCGTACCGCGGAAACCGGGTGCGAGTCGTGCCCCGGGAGGATCCCCAGGGCAACCGCCTCGATCTGCGGGAGGACATCGGCTCCCACTTCGGCCTGGCGGACGCTGTGCTCGCCGCGGCGAAGGGGAAATGATCCGCGGCCGTCCCGGGAAGTTCCTCGCACCGCTGAACGCACCCACGAGGTGAGCTGACCATGCAAGAGATACTGAACGCCGTTTGGCTCGGGCTGATCGAGGGCGTCACCGAGTTTCTGCCAATCTCCTCCACAGGGCACTTGATCCTTGCCGCGGACCTGCTGCAATTCACCGGCTCCCAGGCCAAGACCTTCGAGGTCGTGGTCCAGTTCGCCGCCATCCTCGCGGTGATCCATATCTACCGGGACCGCTTCCGCGGCCTGCTCCGCCCTCCCCCGGACACGCGCTTCTCCGGCCGCTACGGCCTGTGGCTCCTGTTTCTGACCACGCTGCCCGCCGGCCTGCTCGGGCTCCTCGCCCATTCCCAGATCAAGGAGCATCTCTTCGCCCCGGCGCCTGTGGCCCTGGCCCTGGGGGCCGGGGCCCTGGGGCTCTTGCTTGTGGAATACAAGCGGCCAGCCGTCAGGGCAAGAAGCCTGGACGACCTGGGATGGAAGATCGCCCTGGGAGTGGGCCTTTTCCAGTGCCTGGCCCTATGGCCCGGCTTCTCCCGGGCCGCCGCCACCATCATGGGCGCCATGTTTCTGGGAGCCGAGCGCAAGCTCGCCGCAGAGTATTCCTTCCTCGCCGCGGTGCCCATCATCGCCGCCGCCTCCGGCTTCGAACTGCTCACCAGCTGGACCGAGCTCACCGTGCATACCCTCCTGGTCCTGCTCACCGGATGCCTGGTCTCCTTCCTCTCCGCCTGGCTGGTGGTCAAGGGGTTCCTCCACCTCCTGGACCACTTCACCCTCAAGCCCTTTGCCTACTACCGCATCGGCCTCGTCTTTTTTTACCTCACCCTCTGGACCTAAAGCGCCTTCCATGGCAGAGTGTTCGGTAAATTCTGCCTAATATGGGGAATAGCTGCAAAACAACCCCATCTTCTCCTCCCGAAAGCGCGGCTTCCGCGTCGGGATTCACTGCTACCACCGAAATAACCCGAGCGACCCCCGGGCTGACTCAAAGAAAGCCCGGTGAAAGCGCTTGTGAAGACAGGGAACAACCGCATCCACCAGGGATCTGGACATCTCTGTACATCCGGGGCCGATTCCTTCGTCCGCTGACCTGTGACAAAGAATCACAATCTCTGTTTTTCGTGAGCCGGGGAAATCGAGACGCCGAGACCAAAATTTCACAACTCCTCTCTAGTTGTACTTGACACTTTGTTTTTTATTTCACAAGCTGATTGAAAAGGCATTCCGAAAAGGAGAGGTGGCTGTCAGCCCGACGCGCTTTGTTCTCGTTCGAACACAGACAATTCCGGTTCACCCCGGTTTTCCTCTCCTTCTCGCCCCGCGCGGAATGCCTCTCTCTTGACAGGGGGTTGGCTCCTTGTTATTTAGTGCACAAGTTTTCTCGCCGGGCCTGTGGATGGGTGTTGGCATCCGGGAAGCCACGACCCCGCGGGCGCGAGGAGCAGGCCGCACAGAGCGCATAACGGAAATTATCGATAACCAGGCAGGCAACGTCAAAAGAAAGGAGACGTGACATGGCCGAAATCGGACATGGCGGCAAAGAGATCCAAGAACGCATCATGAAGCCCGCTGAAGCCAAGGAGGCGATCAAGGGGCTTCCCCAGTACCCCCTCCGCAAGCAGCTCGCCAACGAGGTCATCAGCCTGGCCTACGGCTGGTTCACGCCCTTGGAGGGCTTCATGGGCAAGAAGGACGTCGACTCCGTGGTCAAGAACATGACCCTGGCCGACGGGACCATCTGGCCCATCCCCATCCTCTTCGACATGAACGAGCAGGAGATCAGCGACTACGGAGTGGAATCCGGCAAGTCCCTGGTGCTGTCCTTCGAAGGCAACCCCATGGCCCTGTTCGAGGTGGAGGAGGTCTTCGAGTACGACAAGGAGGCCATGTGCCAGTCCGTCTTCGGGACAGCCGACGCGGAGCACCCCGGCTGCGCCCGGACCTACGGGTACAAGGACAAGTTCGTGGCCGGCAAGATCACCCTGCTCCAGGAGCCCGCCATCAATGAGCCCTACACCTCCTACTTCCTGCCTCCGTTGAAGATGCGGCAGGTGATCAAGGAGCAGAAGGGCTGGAGCCGCGCCGTGGCTCACCAGACCCGCAACGTCCCCCACACCGGCCACGAGTGGCTCATGAAGAGCGCCTTCTTCCAGGCCTGGGGCGATCTGCCCATCGAGAAGGCCGAGGTGGGCGTGGTGGTCAACGCCATCATCGGGGAAAAGCGCAAGAAGGACTACATCGACGAGGCGATTATCCTCTGCCAGGACGAGCTGGAAAAAGCCGGATACTTCGGCCCGCACAACCACCTGACCTCCCTGACCTTCTGGGATATGCGCTACGCCGGGCCCAAGGAGGCCATCTTCCACGCCATCCTGCGGACCAACCTGGGGATCACCCACCATATGTTCGGCCGCGACCACGCCGGAGTGGGCGACTACTACGGCGGATACGAGGCCCATCACATGCTGGACAGCGTACGGGACAAGCTGGACATCACCCCGGTCTATTCCATGAACTGGCTCTACTGCCCAGTGTGCGCGGAGATCACCAGCGAGGGCCTCTGCAACCACAAGGACAAGCAGCAGAAATTCAGCGGCACCCTCATCCGCAGCATCGTGACCGACGGGGTGAAGCCTCCGCGCCTGATCATCCGGCCCGAGGTGTTCGACGTGGTTCAGGAGTGCGCCGAGAAGTACGGCCAGGGCTCCCCCTTCGTCACCGACGAGTACCTGCAGAACAGAATCGCGGTCTTCAATATTAAACCCCTATAGGTGACAAGAGGAGGTTGCACATGGCAGAGGCGAAGAATCCCATTTATGTATGGGTCAACGAGGAGCGCTACGATCAGCTGGAAAAGGCCGGGCTCGCCCACCATACCGAGGAGCGTCTGGCCGGGATGAAGGTGCTCGTGGTCTACGCCACGGACGAGCAGGCCAAGACCCTGGTCAAGGAGTTCGGGGCCAAGCACGATACATCCACCACCGGAAGCATTGAGCTGGTGCCCAAGAAGGTCAAGGACAAGATCTTCGAAAAGGTGGCGGAAAAGCAATCACTGGATGTCATGGACGACGTCCTGAAAGAGGTTCGGTAAGATCTCGGGCGGAGCCGCCGGCTCCGCCCGGTTCTTCCCATAAGGCCGCGAGGAAAGGACTCCCGCCCCAGCGGGAGGTAATCCCAAACCATTCAAGGAGGGATGGACATGCCATCTTATGTGAACCCGGAAAAATGCGACGGATGCAAGGGCGGCGAGCGAACGGCCTGCATGTACGTCTGCCCCAACGATCTGATGATCCTGGATGAGAAGGAGATGAAGGCGTACAATCAGGAGCCGGAGCAGTGCTGGGAGTGCTACTCCTGCATCAAAATCTGCCCCCAGGGCGCCATGACCATCAGGCCCTACGCCGACTTCGCTCCCATGGGCGGGACCAGCATCCCCCTGCGCAGCGGGGAGGACATCATGTGGACCGTCCAGTTCCGCAGCGGCGAGGTCAAGCGCTTCAAGTTCCCCATCCGCACCACGGCCGAGGGCTCCATCGATCCCTTTGCCGGGTACGGCCAGGGCGAGCCCGAGGATCTGGAGAGCCCCAACTTCTTCAACGAGAAGGAAGTGACGACTCCCAAGGAAGCGATCGCGCAGAAGTACGAGATGAACGACGCCAGTGTCACCCAGACCTGGAAGAATCCGGACTAAACACGACGTTTCGTCCGACCCGCTTGACTCGCTGATAACAAGCAAACCTGATAAGGAGAGGGATTATGCCTCAGTTGCCAACCAAGGACGCAACCAAGGGTCTGCCCCTGGCGGAGCCGGAAGTTGTGGAGATCGATACTGACGCCCTGATCGTCGGCGGCGGCATGGCCGCTACCGGTGCAGCGGTCGAGGCCGTCCGCTGGGGAGATAAGCACGGCGTGAACATCCTGCTCGTGGACAAGGCGGCCATGGAGCGCTCCGGCGCGGTGGCTCCCGGCCTGTCCGCCATCAACACCTACCTGGGCATGAAGCAGGGCGAGAACGTCCCGGACGACTACGTCCGCATGATCCGCAACGACCTCATGGGCATTGTGCGCGAGGACCTCATCTTCGACGTGGGCCGGCACGTGGACAACTCCGTGCACCTCTTCGAGGAGTGGGGCCTGCCCATCTGGGTCAAGAAGGAAGGCAAGAATCTGGACGGGGCCAAGGCCAAGTCCGAGGGGTACAAGGTCCGCGAGGGCGCTCAGGTGGTTCGCTCGGGCCGCTGGCAGTGCATGATCAACGGCGAATCCTACAAGGTGATCGTGGCCGAAGCGGCCAAGAACGCCCTGGGCGAAGAGCGCTACATGGAGCGGATCTTCGTGGTCAAGCTCCTGATGGACGCCAACGAGCCCAACCGCGTGGCCGGCGCCGTGGGCTTCTCCACACGGGAAAACAAGGTCTATATCTTCCGGGCCAATTGCATGCTGGTGGCCTGCGGCGGAGCGGTCAACGTCTACCGTCCCCGCGCCGTGGGCGAGGGCATGGGCCGTGCCTGGTATCCGGTCTGGAACGCCGGCTCCACCTACGCCATGTGCGCCCAGGTCGGCGCGGAAATGACCATGATGGAGAACCGCTTCGTTCCCATCCGGTTCAAGGACGGCTACGGCCCGGTGGGTGCCTGGTTCCTGCTCTTCAAGTCCCAGGCCACCAACTCCAAGGGCGAGGACTACGTCAAGACCAACGAGGCCATGCTCAAGCCGTACAAGGACCGCGGCTACGCCACCGGCTCCGTGGTGCCCGCCTGCCTGCGGAACCACCTGGCCATGCGCGAGCTGCGCGAGGGCCGCGGACCGCTGTTCATGGACACCGCGACCGCCCTGCAGAACACCTTCAAGGAGCTGAACAAGCAGGAGCAGAAGCACCTGGAATCCGAGGCCTGGGAGGACTTCCTGGACATGTGCCCCAGCCAGGCCAACCTCTGGGCCTGCATGAACATCAAGCCCGAGGAGAAGGTCTCCGAGCTGATGCCCACCGAGCCCTATCTCCTTGGCTCCCACTCAGGGTGCTGCGGCATCTGGGTCTCCGGGCCGGACGAGGACTGGGTCCCGGACGACTACAAGGTCAAGGCGGACAACGGCAAGGTCTACAACCGCATGACCACGGTCAACGGCCTGTTCACCGCTGCTGACGGCGTCGGGGCCTCCGGGCACAAGTTCTCCTCCGGATCCCACGCCGAGGGCCGCATCGTGGGCAAGCAGATGGTCCGCTGGTGCGTGGACCACAAGGACTACAAGCCGCAGCTGAAGATCAGCTCGGACGAAGCCAAGAAGCTGGTCTACCAGCCCTGGTATACCTGGCAGGAATGCAAGGACGAGTCCACCGATCCCACGGTGAACCCCTACTGCATCACGCCCAAGAACTTCATGGACCGTCTGGTCAAGCACACCGACGAGTACGGCGGCGGCTGCGCCACGATGTACATGACCTCCGAGGCCATGCTCAACGAGGGCTTCAAGCTCCTGGACATGCTCGAGGAGGACGCCAAGAAGCTCGCGGCCCGCGACCTGCACGAGTTGATGCGCGCCTGGGAGCAGTACCACAGGCTGTGGACCGTGCGCCTGCACATGCAGCACATCGAGTTCCGCAAGGAGAGCCGCTATCCCGGGTTCTACTACCGCTCCGACTACATGGGCATCGACGACTCCACGTGGCTCTGCTTCGTGAACTCTCGTTACGATCCGGAACAGAATCAGGTGACTCTGTTCAAGAGGCCCTACATTAAGATCATTCCGGATCCGTACGCCCCGTAAGCCTCTATCCGCTACCCAGCCGCAGGCCGCGAAAGCGGCCTGCGGCATTTTTTTCAAAAACGGTTCGTTCTGGATAAAGGCCTATCCGATCCCTTGGGCCGCATCGCAAAGGATTCTCCAGCGAGCCCCCCAGACTGAGGCTCATTTGGCTCGACCGGGGCTCGGGAGACGAGCTGAGCCAAAAGGTGAGCCCTGCTTGTGTGTGTTCCGGCGAAAGGCGCAGTCAAGCAGGCAGTTGCGCCGCGGAAGCGTTCATAGTACAACCCCCCAGAACCGTGGCCGTTTTGTCTTTGTACAGAACGAGCCGTTTTTGAAACCCCGCCAAGCGTCCGGAGACGCCGCCTCCGCGGGTAGCGAAATCCCCCGCGACACGCGGCAAACGACTTGAGAGAGAGGGAGGAGTCCGATGGCACAAAGCATATTGGTAATCGGGGGAGGCTTCAGCGGAATCACCGCCGCGCTGGAGGCAGCCGAGCTCGGCGAAGAAGTCTTTCTCGTGGAAAAGAGCCCCTTCCTGGGCGGCAGGGTCATGCAGCTGAACAAGTATTTTCCCAAGCTGTGCCCGCCCTCCTGCGGTCTGGAGATCCAGTATCAACGGATCAAGACCAACAGGAACCTGCAGGTGCTCACCCTGGCCGAAGTGGTCTCCGTGAGCGGTGAGGCGGGCAACTACGAGGTGACGGTGAAGCTCCGGCCCAAGCACACCCCGCCGTCCAGTGTGGACCTGAGCGGTCTGGCGCAGAGCCTGAGCCAGGACGTGGACAACGAGTTCGAATTCAGCCTGGCCAAGCGCAAGCCGCTATACATGAGCGCCCCCTACGCCTATCCCCACCGCTACGTCCTGGACACGGACAATCTCACCGAGGAAGACCGGACCAAGCTGTCCCAGTCCGAGCACATCGACCTCAAGGAGCAGGACAAAACCATAACCCTGCATGTGGGCAGCATCGTGGTCGCCACCGGATGGCGGCCCTATGACGCGAGCAATCTGACCAACCTGGGTGCGGGCCGCATCGCCAACTGCATCTCCAACATGCAGATGGAGCGCCTCTCCGCTCCCTCCGGCCCCACCGAGGGCAGGATCAAGCGTCCCTCGGACGATCGGGAGCCCAAAAAGGTGGCTTTCGTCCAGTGCGCCGGATCCCGGGACGAGAATCACCTGACCTACTGTTCCTATATCTGCTGCATGGCCTCCCTGAAGCAGGCCCGCTACGTCCGGGAGCAGTATCCGGACAGCGAAGTGGATATCTACTACATCGACTTGCGGACACCGGGCCGATACGAGAACTTCGCCCAACAGACACTGGCAGACGAGAACATCCGGGCGATCAAGGGCAAGGTCGCCGAGGTGGAAGAAGACATCGCCAGCGGAAGCGTCTGGATCACGGCGGAGGACGCGCTTTCCGGACGCAAGCTGCGCAACTGCTACGATATGGTGGTGTTGGCCACCGGGATGCAGCCCAATCTCGCCCAGGACACGCTTCCTCTCCAGCTCTCCGCGGACGAGGAAGGATTCGTCTTCGACAGCGACGGAGCGGGCATTTATACCGCGGGATGTGCGGCTGAGCCCCTGGACGTCATGAAATCGGCCCAGTCCGGTACCGCTGCGGCAATGAAAGCCATCCAAACGGTGAGAGGGAGGTAAAAATGGCCGAGAAGATCGGTGTCTATTTCGATAAGTCCAGTCTGGAGCCCTATCTGGATCTTGAGGCCCTTTCGCAGCGGGTCCAGAACAAGTGGTCCGGCACCTGCCCCGTGGTCCGCGTCGTGGATCATCTGGCCAGCGAGCAGGGACAGATGACAATTCAACAGGATCTCGATGCCGGGGAGATCGAGGCGATTTCCGTCTGCGGCACCTCCCCGAGAAAGGATCAGGAATTCTTCGACTTCGGGCCCAAGGTCTCCGTGGACCGGGTCAATCTGCGCGAGCTCTGCATCTGGGCCTATCGCAACCCCGACGGCAGCCTGCCCGGGAGCTCGGAGCAGCCCGAGGACAGGCAAAAGATGGCCCAGGACTATATCAACATGTCCGTGAACAAGCTCTCGCGCAGCGAGCCCCCGGAAGCGGAAGCCATGGATCCGGTCCGGACCATCCTCGTGCTCGGCGGCGGCTGGGCCGGGATCAATGCGGCCCTGAGCGCCGCGGGCGCCGGATACCCCGTGATCCTGGTGGAAAAAGAAGGCCAGCTCGGAGGGCACGCCGCCCAGATGTACAAGACCTTTCCCCTCAGGCCCCCCTACGACCAGGCCCAGGACGTCGATCTCCAGCCGAGGATCGACGCGGTGCAGCAGCACGGCAAGATCACCGTGTACACCAAATCCACCCTGCACTCCCTCGAGGGCCAGCCCGGGGACTACACCGCCACCATCCAGGCGGGGTCCGAACAGAAGCAGGAATCCGTGGGATCCGTGGTCGTGGCCACCGGGTGGCGGGAGCAGGACACTTCCTATCTCCAGCCCCTGGGCTACGGCACGTATAAGAACGTGGTCACCACTTGGCAGCTGGAACAGATGGCCCAGCAGGGCCAGATCGTCCGGCCCAGCGACGGGGCCAAGCCCAGGAGCGTGGCCTTTGTTCTGGGCTTCAGCCACCTCCTTGAGGGCTACGCCCGGCAGGAAGAGGAGGAGAAGGCCCGCAAGGAGGAGGAACGCCGCCAGCAGCAGGAGCAGGAGGACGAAGAGGTCGCCATCGAGGAGCCCTTCGAGAAGACGGAGTCCTACCGGCATCTGCCCTACACCACGGAGCTCACCTGCATGACCGCGCTCAAGCAGGCCCGCTACATCCGGGAGGCCGACCAGAGCGCGTTAAGCTACATCTTCTACGAGCACATGACCGCTAGCGGCCTCAACGAGCACTACTACAAGGCGGCCCAGGACGATCCCGGAATCATGCTGACCAAGGGCTTGGTCTCCTCCGTGGAGCAGGGCCCCCAGGACTCCCTGCTGCTTAGGGTGGAAGACAATCTCCTCGGCGAGCCCATGGAGATCGAGGCCGATCTCCTGGTGCTCCCCACGGGGCTGGTCCCCACCACCGCCCTGGATCCGGTGGTCCAGCTGGCCTACCGACAGGGCAAGGCCTTTCCCGAGCTGGAGCTCTTCGACGGATTCGCGGACTCCAACTACATCTGCTTTCCCTACGAAACCCGCCGCACTGGGATCTATTCCGCCGGTTGCGTGCACCAGCCCATGAGCCTGGCCAAGAGCGAGCGGGACGCCCAGGGCGCCGCGCTCAAGGCCATCCAGTGCCTGGAGTCGGTCAATCGCGGCGTGTCCGTGCATCCGCGCTCCGGGGATCTGACCTACCCCAAGTTCAACTTCGTCCGCTGCACGCAGTGCCGACGGTGCACCATCGAGTGTCCCTTCGGGGCCTTGGAGGAGGACGCCGACGGCACGCCCAAGCCCAACATCGCGCGCTGCCGGCGTTGCGGGACCTGCATGGGCTGTTGCCCGGAACGCGTGATCTACTTCGACAACTACAGCGTGGGCCAGATCGGGGCCATGATCAGCTCCATCGATGTGCCGGAGGAAATGGAGGAAGGCGGCCCCCGCATCCTCATCCTGGCCTGCGAGAACGACGCCTATCCCGCCCTGGACATGGCCGCCCAGCAGGGCAAGAAGTGGAGCCCCTATGTGCGGGTCATCCCGGTGCGCTGCCTGGGCTCGGTGAACACCATCTGGATCGCCGACGCCATGAGTAAGGGCAACGACGGGTGTCTCCTCCTGGGCTGCAAGTACGGCGACGACTACCAGTGCCACTTCATGAAGGGCTCGGAGCTCTGCCAGAGCCGCATGCAGAACATCGGCGAAACCCTGGACAAGCTGGGCATCGAAACCGAGCGGGTCCGCCAGGAGGAAGCCGCCATCGACGACTACGAGCGCAT
>CAYFSD010000028.1:3641-11449 GCA_964345705.1 uncultured Desulfohalobiaceae bacterium | reverse complement strand
GTCTTGCCTCAAGGCCTTTTTTTCCCTAGAATGCGTCTGGTTTGAACAACGCTTGGCGAAGCGCAACAATGCACCCCTTGCCCGGAGACGCGGAGGCATTGGGGGGTGAATAGCTACGGCGAAGCGAAAAAGGAGAGCCTGATGAAGATCGCTGTGGCCGGCAAGGGAGGAGTGGGCAAGACGACCCTGACCGTGTGGTTGGGGGACTATCTGGCCCGGAGGGACAAGGACGTCTGGCTCGTGGACGCGGATACGGCCCTGTCCCTCGGCCCGGCCCTGGGCCTCTCCGAGGCGGATCTCCCCTCCCCTCTGGTGCAGCAGCAGGAGCTCATCCAGGAACGGGTGGGCGGAGGCGGTTTCATCAACATGAACCCCAAGGTGGACGATCTCCTGGATGGCCTTTCCACGGAGGTCAGGGGAATGCATCTGCTGCTCATGGGCACCGTGGCCGGAGCGGGGAGCGGGTGTGGCTGCGCCCCGAATACCCTGCTCAAGGCCACCCTGGCCCACCTGCTCGTGCGCCGGTCCCAGCGGGTCCTGGTGGACCTCGAGGCAGGGGTGGAGCATCTGGGCAGGGGGACGATCAGCAGCGTGGACGGGCTGGTCGTGGTGAGCGAGCCCAGCATCCGCGGCTTGCAGACGGCCTCCCGGATCAGCTCCATGGCCCGGGATCTGGGCCTGAAAAAGCAGGTCCTGGTCCTGAACCGGGCAGCGGAGGGATACCAGCCTCCCGGGGAGATGGAGCTTCCGCCCGTGGCGGCCCGGATCCCGTATCTCCCGTCCCTGGAGGAGCGCCAGCAGCAGAGCGCAAGCGTATTGGACCTGCCAGAGCGCGACCGGATCGACGAGCTGTGCGAGACGGTGCTGGCCGGATTTGAAACACAGTAGTGTGGAGGCCTGAAAAAATGAATAAAAGCAGCAACTATTCACCATATTATTGATCCGTCCATGGGCACGGGGTTTTTTTGAACGGTCCCTCAAGCACAATGTACTTTAGGGAAGGGAAAAAGAGCCAGAGGGGACCTCGGCGCCTGCGGAGGCATTTGTCGACCTCCGACTTCTGATCTCCGATCTCTGACCTCTGGATATAGGGAGCGATCCATGAGCTTATCCATCGCCTTTTCCGGCAAGGGCGGCACGGGAAAGACCACCATCGCGGGGATGCTGATCCGCTATCTCATCCTCAAGGGACGCACGCCCATCCTGGGCGTGGATGCGGACTCCAACTACAATCTCAACGAGGTCCTCGGGGTGGACGTGGACACCACCCTGGGCGAGGTGCGGGAGCAGATGAAGACCGGGGAGATGCCCTCGGGGATGACCAAGGACCGCTACATGGCCACCAAGCTGGAGGAGGCGGTGGTGGAGGCCGACTCCTTTGATCTGGTGGTTATGGGCCAGCCCGAGGGACAGGGCTGCTACTGCGCGGCGAACACCCTCCTGAGCGATTTCCTGCAAAAGCTCACCACCAACTACGCCTCCATTGTCATGGACAACGAGGCGGGCATGGAGCACATCAGCCGCCTGACCACGAAGAACGTGGACGAGCTGCTGGTCGTGTCCGACCCCTCCCGCAGGGGGCTCCAGGCCGCTGGCCGGATCAAGGACCTGGCCCAGACGCTCAATATCGGCGCGAGCAAGGTCCATCTGATCCTGAACAACGTGCGGGAGGAGCCCTCGGAGCGGATGCGGCAGATCATCTCGGAGATGGGCCTGGATCTTCTGGGCACGGTCCGGCAGGACGAGACCCTGGAGGAGTACGACCTCACGGGCACGCCCACGTTCATGCTGCCCGAGGACAACCCCGCGGTGCAGGACGCCTTCGCCCTCTTTCAGAAGGTTGTGGGATGACACACCCGAAGGGTGCGTGCGCCGTCGCGGCCTCCGGGGAAGGAGATCTCGGCTGGGCCTCCTCCGGTGCCCTGGGTCCGCCGGAGGAGCTCTTCATCTACTATCTGCGGGGCGCGGCGGACGATTCGGCCCTGCGCGAGCGCCCCGAGTTCCTGGGCAACTGGCGGGAGGAGGGGTGCAGCTTCCTCTTCTTCCGGGCACCGGCCGAGAAGGCGGTGCGGGATATGCTCGCCGGGCAGCCCGGTCTGGAGCTGATCCAGGAGCATCGGGTCCCGTACAGCGATTGGCTGGGCGGGGAGATTTCCGTCTACCGGGAGGGGCGCATCCGGGTCGTTCCGGTATGGGAGCGTCCCGTCCCGGATTCCGATTCCCTGGACGTGCGGCTGGATCCCGGAGTGGTCTTCGGCGCGGGGAACCATCCCACCACCCGTGGCTGCCTGCGGGAGCTGGTCCGCATTTATGCCTCGGAGCCGCTAGAGACCGTCATCGATCTCGGATCCGGAACGGGGCTTCTGGGCATCGCCGCCGCCAGGCTGGGGGCGTCCAGGGTCCTGGGCGTGGACAATAATCCCCTGGCCGCCCGGACCATGCGGGAGAACATCCGCCGAAACGGGGTGCGGGACAGGGTGAGCGCCGCGTGCGGCCGGGCCGAGAGCGCGGCCTTGGGCCGGGCGGATCTGGTGCTGGCCAATATCCATTACGACGTCATGCGTGATCTCGCCTGCCGCTCGGGGATGGCTCGGGCCGGGCGCGCCGTTCTGGCAGGGCTTTTCCCGGCTCAGGCCGAGGAGATCGCGGCCATTCTGCGCAGCCGCGGCATGCGGGCCGAGGTGATCGAAGGACTGGAGCGGGAATGGCCCCTGATCCTGGCTGGTGCGGGAGTAAGCTCTTCCGCGAGGCCGCCTCGGCAGCCCTAGGGACAGGCCGCGCAACTGGAGCATTTGCGGTGGCACAGGACAAAGATACAGATAAGAGCATGCGGGAATTGGACGCCTGGGTGCGCGATGTGGCGATGGGCCAGCCCTCCTTCGGGGACAACACCGCGGACGCGGATAGGCTGCGGAAAGCCCTCTCGCCGGATACGGACCCACTGCCCCTGTACATGGATCTCGACCTGATCCGACGTCTTCCCCATCTTTTCCGGGACAACGGCTATCGGGTCCGATGCAGTCTTTTCCGGGACAACCGAGGATTCGTCCTGACCGGGGCGGCCCGGCCCGAGGAGCAGAGCTGGCTCGGCCTGGCAGTGGATCTGGGGACCACGCGCTACGTCCTGGCCCTGATCGATCTGGCGGGCGGCGAGGAGATAGCGCGGGTGTCCCGGGACAATCCCCAGATACGGGTGGGCACGGACATCCTGAGCCGGATCCATCATGTGGGCGACAGCACCGAGCGTCTGCAGGCCATACAGGAGCTGATCCTGCAGGATATGCGCGACGCCGCCCGGGAGCTCTGCCGCGAAGCGGGAGCGAATCCGGAGGCCATCGTGAACGTGGCCTTAGCCGGCAACACCGCCATGACCCATTTTTTCCTCGGCCTGCCCCCCAAGTGGATCATCCGGGAGCCCTATATCCCCGCCCTGAACACTCCGGATCTGGTCCCGACGGCCTCGCTGGGCCTTCCCTTCGCCCCGCAGGCCAGGGTGCTCTGCTTTCCCGGCGTGGGGAGCTACTTCGGGGGCGACCTTCTGGCGGGAATCCTCTCCAGCGGCATGCATCAGAGCGAGGAGATCTCCATCCTGGTGGACGTGGGCACCAACGCCGAGGTGGTGCTGGGGTCCCGGGACTGGCTCATCGCCTGCGCCGGTGCCGCGGGGCCGGCGCTGGAGGAGGGGATGAGCGAAATCGGCAAGCAGGCGGGCCCGGGGATCATCGACAAGGTCTGGTTCGACGAGTCCGCCGGGGATTTCCGGTTTCGGACCCTGGGGGACGAGGCTCCGGCGGGGATCTGCGGCTCCGGGATCATCGATTTGGCCGCCGAGCTCTTTCACCGCGGGCTCCTGGACTTTCGCGGCAAGTTTCTTCCCCAGGCCATGCCGGAGCGGTTCATCAGCGTGGACGGGATCCCCCATTTCGTGCTCATTCCCGACAGCGAGTCGGGCACGGGAGAGGCCCTGATGCTCGGCCAGCCGGAGATCGACAGCCTGATCCGCTCCAAGGCGGCCATGTTCACCATTTTGGAGACGATCACCTCCAGTGTGGGCCTTGAGCTGGGGGACATCTCCAGGTTCTACGTGGCGGGCACCTTTGGCAGCTATATCGATCCCGACTCCGCGGTGCGCATCGGCATGCTCCCGGATCTGGCCCGCGAGCGGTTCATCCCTCTGGGCAACAGCTCGCTCGCAGGGGCCCAGCGGGTCCTGAACAGCCCGGAGGCCATGGCGGAGGTGCGGGAGATATCCGGGAAAGTGACCTATCTGGAGCTCAACGTGAACCAGGAGTTCATGAATCGTTTCAGCGCAGCCAAGTTCCTGCCCCATACGGACGCGTCGCGATTTCCCTCCCTGCAGGGGGAGTCCGGTTGAGGGGAGGAAAACAGACCGAGAAGGAGAGACGACTATGCCTCGAGTGAGATTCGAGCCGCACGAGCGGGAAGCGGAGGTGGCCGAGGGGACCCTGCTCCTCCGGGCCGCGCTGGACGCGGGCGTGCACATCAACGCCTCCTGCGGCGGCAACGGGGTCTGCGGTAAGTGCCGGGTCCTGATCAAGGACGGCGAAGTGGAGGGCGGGATCAGCGAAAAGCTCTCCGAGGAGGACAGGGAGGCGGGCTACCGCCTGGCCTGTCTGTCCCGGGTGACCAAGGATCTTTTGGTCCAGGTCCCGGTGGAGTCCGAGCTCGATCCCAGCGTGCTCAATCTTCAGGCCACGCCGCGCAAGACGGCGGCGATCCGCCAGGTGTCCCTGGAGGACTTCAAGGTCCAGGGCTTTTTCCTGCCACCCATCGAGAAGAAGTTCCTCCAGCTCCCTCCTCCCAGCAGCGAGGACAACTGCTCCGACGTGACCCGGCTGGTGGACAACCTCAAGTTCCATCACCAGGAGCACGGCCTGGAGGTGGACTTCAGCGTCATCCGCAAGGTCACCGACGTCATCCGCAAGCAGGACTTCCAGACCACCGCCACCCTGGCTCGGCCGGTGCACGAAGAGACGGGCAAGACCTCGATCATGAACGTGCAGCCCGGGGACACCACGGAGCGCAACTTCGCCCTGGCCGTGGACGTGGGGACCACGACCGTCTTCGGGCAGGTGCTGGATCTGAACAACGGCGAGGTCCTCTCGGAATACGGGGACTTCAATCAGCAGATGAGCTACGGCGAGGACATCATCAACCGCATTGTGTACGCGGAAAAGGGCAATGGCCTTCAGGAGCTGCACCGGGCCGTGGTGGACACGATTAACCGCATCCTGGCCAGGATCCTGGAAGAGGCCGGGGTGGACAAGGACGAGGTCTCCACCATCACCATCGCCGGCAATACCACCATGACCCAGCTCCTGCTCCAGCTCAATCCCCGCTATATCCGCCGTTCCCCCTATGTCCCGAGCTGCACCCTCTTTCCTCCCATCAAGGCCAAGGATGTCGGGCTCGACCTTGAGGAGCACGCCCTGGCCCTGGTTTATCCCTCCATCTCCAGCTATGTGGGCGGGGACATCGTGGCCGGGATCATGGGCTCGCTCATGTACCAGAGCGAGGAGGTGACCCTGTATATCGACATCGGGACCAATGCCGAGGTGGTGATTGGGAACAAGGACTGGATGGTCTGCGCCGCCTGCTCGGCGGGCCCGGCCTTCGAGGGCGGGGGCATGAAGCTGGGCATGCGGGCCAAGCGAGGGGCCATCGAGGATTTCTCCATCGACCCCTTCACCTACGAGCCCATGGTCCTGACCATCGGCGAGGAAAAGCCGCTGGGGATTTGCGGCTCGGGCCTGATCACCATGGTGGCCAGCCTCTTCGAGACCGGAGTGATCGACAATCAGGGCAAGTTCAATCGGGACCTGGACACCCCGCGGATCCGCGAGTCCGAGGAGGAGGGGATCTGGGAGTACGTGGTGGTCTGGGCCGAGGAGTCCGGCGTGGACAGGGACGTGGTCCTGCAGGAGCCGGACATCGACAACCTCATCCGGGCCAAGGGGGCCATCTATAGCGGCTGCATGACCCTGATGCACGAGGTCGGGCTTTCCCTGTCCGAGCTGGACCGGGTGCTTCTCGCCGGCGGTTTCGGCAGCTACATCGATCTGGAAAAGGCCATAACCATCGGGCTGCTTCCGGAAATGGATCCGGAACGCATCGGTTTCGTGGGCAACGGCTCCCTCATGGGAGCCAAGATGAGCTCCCTGAACAACCACATCCGGCAGAACGTGGTGGAGGTGACCAAGAAGATGACCAACTTCGAGCTCTCCGAGACCACATCCTATATGGACAACTTCATGGCCTCGCTCTTTCTCCCCCACACCGATCTGGACAAGTTTCCCAGAGTGCAGTCCAGGTTGCAGGAAAGAAGGAACCGCCTGTCCGGGGCATAGGACCCAACCGGGACGGAGCCTTTGTTTTGCTTCGACTCCATTGACAATCCTGGCCTGTACAGCTACAGGATCAGAAACTACAACCTCCTGCCTCGCCTTTTGGTTGGAGGCGGGATGCGCTTCTTTTCAGAGAGAGAGGAAGCGGGGACGAAGAGGGCACCATGGAAAGCGATGCCTTGTGCGAACGGCTGCCCGCGGGCTGAGCACGGAGCTGCACGACGCGCACGGCGGTGGGCGATGGGACGTCAATGCATCAAGAATAAGGAGTGGTTATGAGCTTCGAGATGATCAAGGAGAAGTATACCGGGCCGATCAAGGAGATCGAGCTGGGCAAAGGGGACAACACGGTCAAGGTCGGCGGGGAGACCTGTTTGCCCTTTTACCAGTTCGAGGGCGAGGTGACCAACAAGCCCAAGATCGCCATGGAGATCTGGGACATGGACCCCGAGGATTGGCCCGAGGCGGCCCGGGAGCCCTTCAAGGACGTCATTGGCGATCCCGCGGCCTGGGCCAAGAAGTGCGTCCAGGAATACGGGGCGGACCTCATCTGTCTCCACCTGCGGAGCACCGATCCCAACGAGCACGACGTCAGCGCCGCGGACGCGGTGGCCAAGGTGAAGAAGGTCAACGAGGCCGTCGATGTCCCCTTGATCGTCTGGGGCACGGCGAATCCGGACAAGGATTCCGAGGTGCTGAGGAAGGTCGCGGAGGACTGCTCCGGAGAGAACCTCATCATCGGTCCCATCGAGGACGTGACCCACAAGAGCATCGGCGCCGCGGTCATGGGCTACGGCCACACCGCGGTGGCCTCCTCCCCCATCGACATCAATCTGGCCAAGCAGATCAACATCCTGCTGGAGAATCTGGGCCTGCCCCTGAACAAGATCGTCGTCGATCCCACCACAGGCGGCCTGGGCTACGGCCTGGAATACAGCTATTCGGTCATGGAGCGGATCAAGCTGGCGGCCATGACCTTCGGCGACGACAAGCTGCAGCTGCCCCTTATCAACTACGTCGCCTTCGACGTATGGAAGTGCAAGGAGGCCAAGCAGCCGTTGGAGGAGGATCCCCGTCTCGGTGATCCCGAGCGCCGGGCCATCATGATGGAGACCATCGCGGCGACCACCTACCTCATGGCTGGCTCCAACATCCTGATCCTGCGCCATCCGGAAACGGTGCGCCTGGTCCGGCAGTACATCGAGCTGCTGGTGGAAGGCGGCACGGCCCAGGAAGTGGCGCCCGTTCAGAAGAACCTCTCCGTGCCGGAGATCGACTACGCCTCCATGTCCCCCGAGCCCGATCTGACCATGGAGGCGGCCAAGGAGGCGCCCAAGGCCAAGAAGGAAGAGGCCAAGGCCGAGGCCCCCAAGGAGGAAGCCAAGGCCGAGGCTCCCAAGGAGGAGGCTCCCAAGGAGGAGGCTCCCAAGGAGGAGGCCAAGG
>CAYFSD010000028.1:0-3541 GCA_964345705.1 uncultured Desulfohalobiaceae bacterium | reverse complement strand
GAGGCTCCCAAGGAGGAGGCTCCCAAGGAGGAGGCTCCCAAGGAGGAGGCCAAGGCCGAGGCCCCCAAAGAAGAGGCCCCGAAGGCCGAGGCCAAGGCCGAAGCCCCGAAGGAGGAGGCCAAAGCCGAGACGGCCCAGCCCTCGGTGGACGAGAGTAAGCTCCGGGCCGAGCTGGAGGGCAAGATACGAGCCGAGCTGGAGGCCAAGGTCCGGCAGGAGATGGAGAGCAAGGCCAAGGCCGAGGAGAGCGCCGAGCAGAAGGAGGAGAAGGCCAAGAAGGAGGCCGAGGAAAAGGCCAAGCAGGAGGCCGAGGCCAGGCGCAAGGAGAAGGAGAAGCTTCAGGCTCAGCTCGAGAGCGACGCGAAGGACATCCGGTCCAAGGTCAAGAAGCTCCGCTCGGAGCACCCGGGCCAGGAAACGCCCTCCACTCCGGAAAAGCCGGAGGAGAGCGGACCGGAGCGCATCCTGGAGGTGCTGCGGCTCTTCCATCGCCGGGTTGCCTGATCCTTAGAGGTCGCGGACAGCGACTGTCTCCGAGTCGGAATCTCGTTTCCGAACCAAGCGGTGAGCCCAGCTCCCCGTCGAAACATTCGAGAGCCGCGTCTACGGGTCTCGCGGGCCCGCAGACGGATCTGCCCGCTGTGACCGGCGCAGCGGAGCGGGAAAAGCAGAACCGGTCGCGCAAGACGCAAAGGAGTGCTCTATGGGTTTGACAGGAATTCAGATATTCAAATTGCTTCCGCAGACGAACTGCAAGGAGTGCGGTGCGGCTACCTGCCTGGCCTTCGCCATGAATCTGGCCGCGGGCAAGGCGGAGCTGGACCAGTGCCCCTATGTTTCCGATGAGGCCAGGGAAAAGCTGGCCGAGGCCTCGGCTCCCCCCATCCGTCCGGTCAAGATCGGCAAGGGCGTGCGGGCGTTCACCGTTGGCGGGGAAACCGTGGAGTACAGGCACGAGAAGACCTTTTTCAATCAGCCCCCCATCGCCGGGGTGATCCCCTCGGACATGGCGGAGGATGAGCTGAAGAACAAGATGGTGGTCTGGAACGCCTTCCAGTTCGAGCGGGTGGGGTACACCCTCCGTCCGGAGCTGGTGGCCCTGAAGGATGCGAACGGAGATAAGGACGCCTTCGCCGCCAAGGCCAAGTACGTGGCGGAGAACACGGAGTTCAACCTGGTCCTGATGAGCGAGGACAAGGACGTGATGCAGGCCGGGATCGAGGCCTGCGGGTTCAAGCGGCCCCTGATCTATGCGGCCACCAAGGATAACGTGGACGATTTCGGCCAGCTGGCCCTGGACAACGGCCTGCCCCTGGCGGTGAAGGCCGGCTCCGTGGAGGAGGTCCCGGAGCTGACGGACAAGCTCATGGAGAAGGGCCTCAAGGACCTGGTCATCGATCCGGGATCGCGCGACGTGAAGAAGTGCTTTGAGGACCAGGTGGGCATCCGGCGCGCCGCCCTGCGGGCCAAGAACCGCTCCGTGGGCTTCCCCACCATCACCTTCCCCTGCGAGATGGCCTCCAACCTGGACATGGAGACGGTGATCGGCTCCATGTTCATCGCCAAGTACGGCGGGATCGTCGTCCTTTCCGACTTCGTGTCCGAGAATCTGTTCTCCCTGCTGCTGGAGCGGCTGAACATCTTCACCGACCCGCAGCGGCCGATGACGGTGCAGGAAGGCATCTACGAGCTTGGCAAGCCGGACGAGAATTCCCCGGTCCTGATCACCACCAACTTCGCCCTGACCTACTTCATTGTGGCCGGGGAGATCGAATCGAGCAAGGTGCCCTCCTGGCTGCTGATCAAGGATTCGGAGGGGCTCTCGGTGCTCACGGCCTGGGCCGCGGGCAAGTTCGCCGGAGACGATGTGGGGGCTTTCGTCAAGAAGTGCGGCATTGCGGACAAGGTGAACAACAAGGAGCTGATCATTCCGGGGTACGCCGCGGCCATCGTCGGGGAGATCGAGGACGAGATCCCGGACTGGAAGGTGACGGTCGGACCCCGGGAGGCGGCCCATATTCCGGCCTTCCTGAAGTCCAAGGTGAGTGCCTGATTCGGTAGGGCCTCATCCTTTTGTCAGCCAATACCACAAACCAAAGGACGAGCGATATGGCAATGCTTTGCTTCGGCGAAAGCCTGAACGTGATGGGCACCAAGATCGGCAGGGCCATGAAGGAGTGGGATCCCGATCCGATCAAGGAGGAGGCCGAGTTCCAGCAGAAACAGGGGATGGACTATATCGACATCAACCTGGGCCCGGCCAAGAAGACGGGCCACGAGCTCATGCCCTGGATCGTGCAGACGGTCCAGGAGGTGTCGGATCTGCCCCTTTTGCTGGATACCTCCAATACGGCGGCCATCGAGGAAGGGCTCAAGGTCTGCAAGAAGACCCCCATCATCAATTCCATCATGTGCCGGGCGGAGAACTACGAGAAGATGCTGCCCGTGGCCGCTCAGTATAACTCGGACTTCGTGGCCCTGATGTGGGGTCCCGAGGGGTTGCCGCGTGATGAAAACGAGCGCGCCGCCCTGTCCGTGGAGCTCTTGCAGGCAGCCAACGAGCAGGGCCTCCCCAACGAAAAGATCTGGGTCGACGGGGTGGTGCCGCCGGTGAACGTCCAGCAGGAGCACGCCCCCACCCTGCTGGCCTTCTACGACATGCTCCAGGACATCGCGCCGGGCGCCAAGAGCACCTGCGGCCTGTCCAACATCTCCAACGGCATTCCGGACCATCTACGGCCCATCATGAACCAGACCTACGCGATCATGCTCAAGCGATCGGGGATGGCTTCCATCATCACCGATCCCAAGGACGAGAAGATGACCCAGATCGCCAAGGACCAGCGGCCGGATATCGAGGAGGTGGTCCACAACACCATGGACGGAAACCAGCCGGATATGAACAGCCTGTCCCAGGAAATGGTGGACTACGTAAAGACCGCCAGGGTGCTCATGGGCTTCGCCCTGTATTCCGACTCCTGGCTCAGCCTGTAGCCTCTACCCCAGCCCCTTTCCTTCGCGGCGCGCCGCATCGCCGGGGGATCCGATCCGGATCCCCGGTCGAGGAAAGGGGCTTTGTACGTACATCCGCCTTGGGCGGCATCCCCCTGGTGGAGGAGGGTTAGCCGCTGCGCTGTTCGAGGCGGGAGATCAGCCGCTCCAGCTCGTTCTCCTCGTCCTCGGCGGCGTCCTCGGAGTAGAGGAGCATGGCCATGAAAAAGGGGCTGTCCACCTCCAGGGCCTGGCTGGCCCGGACGCCCATGTTTTCCAGAGCGGACTCCACCTCGTCCTGCTCCTCTTCCGCAAGGCCCTCCAGATCGTCCTGGACCTCGTAGAGAAGGGAGTGGATGGTCCGGGCCTTTTCCCGAAGCAGGCGGTTGTAGGCTTCCCGGTCCTGCTCCTCCCGGAGCCTTTTCTTGGCTTCGGCCTCCAGATCGCGTATCATTTTGGACTTCGCCTCGAGCGCTTGTATTGCCTGTTCGCGGGGTGTTTGCGTCATAAGCGAGCTCCGTGGACAAATGGTTTCTCCCTCCTTGGGCAG
>CAYFSD010000027.1:10240-11644 GCA_964345705.1 uncultured Desulfohalobiaceae bacterium | reverse complement strand
CCACTGCTCCAGATCCACCTCCTCTCGGGGCTCGGAGCTCTTCTGGCGCCAGAAGTCGAGCACCGCGGAGATCTCCTCGTCGCTCAGAAAGGGCCCGTGCATCCGCTCCAGCCTGCCCGCGGTGGACTTGAAGAGCAGATCCCCCTTGCCCAGGAGATACTCCGCGCCCCCGGAATCCAGGATGGTTCGCGAGTCGTGCTTGGAGCTGACCTGAAAGGCGATTCGGGCCGGAAAATTGGCCTTGATCAGGCCGGTGACCACGTCCACCGAGGGCCGCTGCGTGGCCAGGATGATGTGCATCCCAGCGGCTCGGGCCAGCTGGGCCAGCCGCACGATGCTGCTCTCCGCCTCCTTGCCCGCGGTGAGCATGAGATCCGCCAGCTCGTCGATGATGATCACCAGGTAGGGGATCCGCCGCAGGCCCTCCACGGACTGGGGGTCCTTCTGCCGCAGGTTCTCCAGCTTGCTGTTGTAGGACTCGATGTTGCGCACGCTCAGCGAGGCCATGGCCTGATAGCGCCGCTCCATCTCGTGCAGGGCCCAGTCCAGCGCGGCCTTGGCCAGATCCATGTCCGTGACCACCGGATGGACCAGGTGGGGCAGGTCCTCGTACACCGCGAGCTCGATCCGCTTGGGATCGATGAGCAGAAGGTTGACTTCCTCGGGAGAGGCCTTGAACAGAAGGCTCTGGATGATGCCGTTGAGGCAGACACTCTTGCCCGTTCCGGTGGCTCCGGCAACCAGCAGATGGGGCATGTCCGTCAGGTCCTCCACCCTGGGCCGGTCCTCGATGGTGTGTCCCAGGGCCATGGGCAGGCTGGCCTTGGTCCGGGTGAAGGCGGAGGACTCCACGATCTCCCGGAAGTAGACCGTCTGCCGCTTCCGGTTGGGCACCTCGATGCCCACCAGATCCTTGCCCGGTATGGGGGCCACGATGCGCACCGCATAGGCCTTGAGGGCCAGGGCCAAATCGTCGCTCAGATTGGCGATGCGCCGGATCTTGACCCCCGGAGCCGGCTTGAACTCGAACATGGTCACCACCGGTCCCGGCTGGACATTGACCAGCTCCCCCTTGACCCCGAAGTCCAGCAGACAGGAAGTCAGCCTGGAGGACATGTCCTCCAGCTCCGCTTCGTCCGCTGGGGATCCCTTCTCCGGGACCGAGGCCAGAAGCTCGGGACCGGGGTAGTTGCCCGACCCGCGCTTTCCGCCTCCGGAGGCGCGGGCCGCGGCGGCGCTGTTGCCGCCGCCCCCCTTGGAGCCGGAGGCATTCTTGGACTCGGAGGTGTTCTTGGATCCTGAGGTATTCCCGGAACCGGAGGCCTTCTTCTTCGCCGGCGCCGCCTTGGCTTCAATCAGGGGGACCGGGGCGTCATCCCGGCTCGAGGCGCGGCGGAGGGGCAG
>CAYFSD010000027.1:3275-10140 GCA_964345705.1 uncultured Desulfohalobiaceae bacterium | reverse complement strand
TGCCCATGAGCCCGAGCAGACAGAGGAAGATCAGGGCGACCCCGATCCAGCGGCGGATTGCCAGATGCAGACGGGGATGCATGAGCCCGGCTCCCCCGAGCAGGAAAACGGCGGGGATGTACCACGCGGCCAGGCCGAAGAGCTGCACGAGCAGCCCGGAGAGATAGGCCCCCACGATGCCCGCGGCGTTGTCGCAGGAGAAGCCGGGGCTCAGATGCTGGGTGAAGGTGGGATCCTGCGGGGAATGGGTGGCCAGGCTGACCGCGGTCAGGGCGCAGAGGAAGAAGAGGGCCAGCCCGCCGAATTCCCGGAGGTGCCTGCTCAAATCGATCATAGACTACGATCTCGAATGCCGCGGCCCGGCCTCCCCTTCTTCGCATCGGAACGGGGAAGGACCGCGTCCGGGTTGAATGTGACGGGACGAGCTGCGGAAGGGTCTCTTGTCGCTCCGGCCCGGCTACTCCCGGCCCAGGTATTCCCCGTTGCGCGTGTCCACCTTGATCCGGTGCCCCACCTCGATGAACAGGGGCACGTTGACCACCAGCCCGGTCTCCAGGGTGGCCGGCTTGCTGGCCCCGGTGACCGTGTCCCCGCGGATCCCCGGCTCCGTGTCCGTCACTTCCAGATGCACGGTGTTGGGGAGATTCACGTCCACGACCTCGCCCTTGTACAGGACCACCTTGATCTGCTGTCCCTCGGCCACGTACTCCGCCTTGCCGCCAAGGGAGTCCGCCCGGGCCTCGATCTGCTCGTAGGTGGAAAAGTCCATGAAGGCCAGCAGATCCCCGTCCCGATAGAGATACTGCATCTCCCTGCTCTCCAGATCGGGCTTGGCGATCTTTTCCCCGGAGCGGAAGGTGTGCTCGATCACCCCTCCGGTGAGCAGGTTGCGCAGCTTGGTCCAGATGGTCGCCCCGCCGCGGCCGGACTTGGAGTGCAGGAAATCCAGAATCTCGAAGGGTTCCCCGTTCAGCTCGATCTTTTGGCCGTTGCGGATGTCGTTGGTGGAAAGCATCGTTCTCGGTTCCTCCCTGTCGCTCTTCTGTCGCTTCGAAATCTCGATAAAACGTCGATACGGCTAGACAAGTCACTAGCCGCTCCGCAGCAACCGATACACAGCCTGAATGGCGTAGACATAGCTCCACATGCCGAATCCGGAAATCACTCCCTCGCACTTGGGGGCGATCATGCTCTGGTGCCGCAGCGGATTGTCCCGGGCCAGGATATTGGTCAGATGGACCTCCACGCAGGGGATGCCGATCCAGGCCAGACAGTCGGCCAGGGCCAGGCTGGTGTGGGTGTACGCCCCCGCGTTGAGGACAATCCCCCGCACCCCTTCGTCCACGGCCTGTTCCAGTCGGTCGATGAGACCGCCCTCGCTGTTGGCCTGGTACATGACCAATTGGACGGCCTCGACGTCAGCCCCCATGACCTCCCGCATCATGTCCGGCAGGTCGTGCAGGGTCCGCTCCCCGTAGATCTCGGGCTGACGCCTGCCCAGGACGCCGAGATTGGGGCCGTTGAGCACGAGAATGCGAGTCTGGGCCATGGGATCTCCCCTTTTGGGCGGCAGCGCATGAACGGCGCTACTTGGTCTCCTTGGGAGGCTCGGGCTCCCGGGGCTCCTTCCTGGGCTCCACCATGACCTCGGGCTGCTGGGGCTCCGTCTCCACCTCCTCGGTCTCCTGTTCCTCGTCCTCGGTGGTCACGGGAGCGATCTCCGTGCGCAGGAGAAAGACGAGGTCCCCTTGCTGGATCTCCTGCTTGGTCTCCATGAGGGTGCCCTGGGCTTTGTCCCCCAGAGCCCGGTAGATCCGTCCCGAGCCCACGATCTTGCCGTGCTCGGAATCGCCCAGGGCGGTATCCGTCTGCACCACCACGAAGTAGGCCCCCTGGTCATCGGGAGTCAAATCCTTGAGCTTCAGGCTCACATGGAAGTTCCCCGCGGCCATGCTCCGCTTGGCCTCGATGGCGGTGACTTCCCCGGAAACCTGCTCCACCGGGGTCAGACGGACATTCACGTCGAAGCGCTTGCTGTAGACCTGGGTGATCTCCTTGGCCTCGGCCTCGTACTCCCCCTTGCGCAGGAGGAAGTCGGAAAAGCCCTCGTCCAGCACATTTGCCCTGCTGGGACGAATGAGATATCCTTGCTCGATCCAGGGGTTCACCGCCTCGCGAACACCCTCTTTCTCGGCCCGCTCCCAGAGCTGCTCCTCCGGGGACTTGCCCAGCTCCAGCTTCTCCCGGCCCAGCGAGACCTGGACCTGCACCGATTGCTGAAGCGTTTCCGAGCTGACATCCTGGAACACGGTCTTCTCCTTGGCTCCCTGCTGGGCGCAGGCAGCCAGAAAGACCAGCACAAACAGGATCGTGAGCCGTTTCATAGCCCCCCCCAGGCGGTTAAGGTTCCGATCAACCCATACTAGGCTCGCGGTATTTATGCAAATCAACATCTCTCTGGAACACACGGTGTACGAGCCGGACCAGATGCCCCGCATCGAGACCCCGCAAATCGCCCTGGCCGGCCGGTCCAACGTGGGCAAGTCCAGCCTGATCAACAGCCTGGGCCGGGGCCGTTTGGCCAAGGTGAGCCAGAATCCCGGCAAGACGCGCAGCGTCAACTTCTATCACCTGCCCGCCATGGGGCTCTATCTGGTCGACCTGCCGGGATACGGATACGCGGCGCGCTCCAAGCGGGAACGGGAAATGTGGCCCCTGCTCGTGGAAAGCTGCCTCCAGAGGAATCCCCTGCTGACCCGGGCCATCGTGCTGCTCGACAGCCGCATTCCCCCTCAGGCCCTGGACACCCAGCTCACGGAGTACCTCAGCCAAAAAGGTCTGGACATTCTGCCAATTCTCACCAAAACAGACAAGACGAAAATGGGCCAGAGGAGCCGGATTCAGAGAACCTGGCAGCGCCTGCTGGACCTTTCGGAGCCCCCGCTCCTGTTCTCCGCCACCAAGGGAACGGGACGGGAGGCTTTGTGGGACATGCTGCGCCGGGCCTCAGCGCAGTAGGATCAGGCGCTTCACCCGCCCGGAGAAGAGGATCGCCAGCAGCCAGATGAGGGCCGGCGGCCCCAGGACGGCCACCCCGAGCCACCCCGCCAGCCAGGGCGGCAGGACCCCTTTCTCCCCCATCTGCCCGCCCAGGACGAAGAGGCCGTAGAAAACGAAGCCGAGCAGGAGCCCGAGACAGATGACCAGGACCGTGCTCCGTCCGGAACGGGTCGCCGCGAGGCCGATCAGGGCCATGACCACCAGGGACAGGGCATAGGACAGCTTCTGGTGCCACAGGGTGGCCATGGCCTCGGTATTGACCCCTGTCCGCTCCAGCTTGTCCATGGCCCGCTCCAGCTCCCACAGGGACATCTCCCGGATGTCGAAGCGCTGTTTCTGGCTCACCAGGTCCTCCGCCTCCGCCCCGAGGGCCAGGGTCAGGCTCTCCCGCTCCCGGATCCGGAAGCGATCCGGAAGCTCCACCCGGACCCCCTCGAGAAGCCACTCCCCCTGGGCGATCCGTCCGCTCTCGGCGCGGATCAACCGGTTCGCCCTGTCGAATCCGGATCCCGCATCGATGAGGCGGATATTCCCCAGCCTGTCCGATTCGGGCCTGACCTCGCCCACGTGGATGATCCAGTCCCCCCGTCGGAACCACACGTCGCGGACCACCTCTTCCCCGCCCCCGTCGTCCCGGCCGAGGTTCTCCCAGATTTGTACGCTCTGCCTGCTGCCGGCCACGCCGAGGACCTGGGAGAATCCCAGCTGCAGCACCGCCCAGACCGCGGCGTAGAGGAGGAACCAGGCGCATAGCCGGCCATAGGAGACCCCTCCGGCCTCGAGGGCGGTGAGCTCCCGGCTGCGCTGCATGATCCCCAGCTGCAGGGCCAAGGCGAAGAAAAAGACCAGGGGCAGGATCTGGGACAGGATGAGTGGGAGCTTATACAGGAAATACTGCCCGATGAGCAGGGCACCGGCGCTTTCCTCCAGGAAATTGTCCAGCCTGTCGAACACATCGACCAGGAGGTAGATCCCCAGGGAGGCCAACAGGCTGATACCGAGCAGGGCCAGATTCTGCTGCAGGAGATACTTGTGCAGGATCCTCACAGGGCCCTCTCCCTCAAGGCTCCGATGAACAGGAGACAGGAAATGGCCAGGAATACGACGTTGGGGACCCAGAGGGCCACCACAGGGGGGACGGTGCCGGCTTCGGACAGACTCACCCCAGTCATGAACAGGGCATAATAGAACATGAACATACCCAGGATGATCAGGAGGCTGGTGTAGCGCTTGAGCCCCTCGCAGAGCCAGCCCATGGGGATGGCGAAGAGACCGAGGACCAGACAGGCCACCGGCAGGGCCATCCGCTTGTGCAGCTCCAGGGCCACCTCCCTGGCAAAGCCCTTCCCTCGCCGCGCGGCGAGATCCTCCTCTCCGGCAAAGCGGGTGAGCCGGCTCCAGGAGAAGGCCTTGGGATCGTCGTTGTCGAAGTCCACATCCCCCAGCACCCGGCCCAGATCCACGGAGACGGTGTATTCCCCGAAGCGGAGGATGTCCGTTCCCTCCGCGCGCTGGTTGTAGATACGCCCGTTCTTTAGGGTGAAAAAGAGCTTGCCCTGCGAGGTGTCCGAGCGGATGCGCCCCTCCGGGGCCAGGATGTTCACCGCCTCGTCCTCGTGGGAGCTATCCTGGACAAAGACCCGGGACAGCCTGTTCCCCTCGCGGTCCACATTCTGCGCGTAGATGGTGAGCCCCGGGAGCTCCTGGTTGAACACCCCTGGCTGAAGGGAAACCTGGGCCTTGTTTTCCGCCAGGTGGAGCATGGTGCTCTGGAAGTTGTTCATCCCCCAGGAGACCCCGGAAAGCGAGACGAGCACGCTGATGCCCGTGCACAAAAGCAGGAAGAACGTGGGAGCGGGCATGACCTGCAGCAGGGACACGCCGCTGGAGCGCAGGGCCACGAGCTCCCGATCCGAGCTCATCCGCTGGAAGGTGAGGAACATGCTGATCATGCAGGCCACGGGCAAAAGCAGCAGGAGAAAGAAGGGGGTCAGGTAGGCGATGAGCTGCAGCACGTCCCACAGGGTGAGCTGGAGGGAGACCAGGATCTCGCCCAGCTTGAGCACCATCCGGCCCAGGACGATCAGGCCCTCCAGCACGGCCAGGCAGACCACGAAGAGCAGGGCGAGCTCCTTGAACAGCTCCCTGTGCAGCACCTTGTACACGCGCATAGGTTCCGGCCGGCTCCCCTTACACCGACACCCCCCGGGCGGGGTGGGCGGGCCTGTTTCCCGCCCCTATCATGTCTTTGATCCCTCCCCGCCGGAATCCTCCTCCCGGAGCAGGCGGCGGAGGTAGTCCTCGTTCTTGGGGGTGAGGTTGAACTGAAAGCTGGCCTCGCGGATCAGCTCCGAGATCTTCCGCTCCCCCCTCCGGGCGCTGATCCAGCGCAGCGCGTCCTGGAGCTTCTTCTCCTCCGGCATGATGGTGCCCATGCTCCCTCCTTCCACCAAAGTGGCTGCTTACCTTGATCCCCCTCTCCCGTGTCCTGTCTTCCAACTCCCTAGCTCTCCCTCTTGTCGCGGCGCCGGATCCAGAAATAGACCCCCACCCCGATGAGCACGATAACCGTGCCGATGCTCACCTTGAGATAGGGCAGCACGTCCTCGAACTCCAGGGTCTTGGCCGGATTGGCGTGGTGCACCACGCCCGGGTCGAGCTGGATGCTGTCCATGGCCTGCTTGATATCCGGGGCGTAGCGGGAAAACGTCTCTTCCGGCACATAGGTGCTCAGCTGCAGCACGCTCTGATTCAGATAGTAGACCCCCTTGAGCAGGACCATGTCCTGCCCGGAAACGGTAAACCGGGCCTCGGCCCGATAGAAGCACCGCTCCGGATCGAAGCTCGAGCGCACCAGCTCCGTGCCGTTTATGCCCTTGCCGCCCTTGAGGATGCCCTCCTCGACCTTCTCGTTCATTCCGGGCATCTCGTCCCTGTCCACGCGGACGTCCTCCCAGTGGCTGATCAGCATGTAGGGGTACTCGAACCATTCCTTGGACTCCAGCTGCACGGCGTAATCGTACCCCAGCTTCTGCTCGCTGTCGCTCTTCTCCAGGGCCTTCTCCAGGGGGCGCATCTTGTCCCGGAAGACGTCCTCCGGAACCTTGACCCATTTCTCGGGCATCTCCAGGCGAAATCCCTCGCGGGGGAACTCCAGATAGCGCCCCTGCGCGATGGCGGCCGAAGCCGCGAAAAAGACGCAGATCAGCCCCAGACACACCGCCGCAACCCATGTACTCCGCATAGCTCCTCCTGCTTGCGCTTGCCCATCCCCGATATCCTACCATGTTGCCGAGGATGCTTCATTATCCCGCCACTCCTCGGCGCGAATATCCAGCCTGCGCATGATCTTCTGCAGGGACACCCGCTCCAGGCCGCTCATGCGGGCGGCCTCGGAGATATTGCCCCGCGTCTGTCGAAGCAGCTCCTGCACGTAGGTCCGGGTGAATTCGTCCATGACCCGGGCCTTGGCCTCCTTGTAGGGAACGATGGTCCCGCTCTCCGGCTGGGGCTGGTCCCCGGAGGAATCCAGGAAATGGACCAGGCTCAGCTCGATCTCCTCTCCCGGGCAGAAGACCACCAGGCGGCGGATAAAATTGAGCAGCTCCCGCACGTTCCCCTGCCAGTCGCGGGCGCTCAGATAGGACAGCGCCGCGGGATCGATGCGCAGCTCAGGCAGGCCCATCTCCCCGCAGACCTGCTCCAGGAAGGCGTTCACCAGCAGGGGGATGTCCTCCTTGCGCTCCCGCAAGGGGGGAACGTTCACGTTGAGCACATTGAGCCGGTAGAACAGGTCCTCCCGGAA
>CAYFSD010000027.1:0-3175 GCA_964345705.1 uncultured Desulfohalobiaceae bacterium | reverse complement strand
CGCTCGAAGAGCCCCTGGTGGTTCCGCTCCGCTCCGGTGAAGGCGCCGCGGACGTGGCCGAAAAGCTCGCTCTCCAGCAGCTCCCCGGGAATGGCCGGGCAGTTCACCGTGACCATCTCCCGCTGGCTGCGCTCGCTCAGGTTGTGGATCAGCCTGGCCGCAAGCTCCTTGCCCGTCCCGGACTCGCCCTGGATGAGCACGGTGTAGTCCGTTCCCGCCACCCGCTCCAGGGAGCGACGCAGCTTCCGCATGGCCGGGGACTCGCCGATGAGCTCCTTCTCCCCTTCCCGGCAGGCGGTGCGCCGCAGCCTCTTGTTCTCCGTGAGCAGATGGTAGCGCTCCAAGACCTTGTCCACCACGGTGAAGAGGTGCTCCTCGTCCACCGGCTTGGTCAGAAAGTCGTACGCCCCGGACTTCAGGGCCTGCACCGCGCTTTCGATGCTGCCGTACGCGGTGATCACCACCAGGCTCGTCTCCGGCTGGATCACCCTGCCCTGGGCCAGCATGTCCCAGCCGTCCTTCTCCGGCATGCGCAGGTCGGTCAGGACCAGGGCCACCTCCTCCCGGCGCAGGGTCTCCAGGGCCTCGTCGATGGTGGTGACGTAGCGGCAGTGGTATCCGGGATACTGCACCGCGAGCATCCGGGTCAGGCCGTTGGCGAAATCCTTCTCGTCGTCCACCACGAGTATGGTTGCTGTGTTCTGCATCACGACTCCTCGACGCGAAAACCGATGCTGAAGACGGCGCCGGTCTCCGTTGACACCTCGATCTCCGCGCCGTTCTCCTGGACCAGCCCGTAGACCACGGTCAGGCCCAGTCCCGTTCCCTGACCCACTTCCTTGGTGCTGTAGAAGGGGTCGAAGATCTGGTGCTTCTGTTCCTCGGCGATTCCGGGCCCGCTGTCGCTCACCTCGAGATAGACCCTCCCGCTCTCCTCGGAGGAGGAGGTGGCCACCCGGACCCAGCCGTCCTCTCCGGCGGCGTCGATGGCATTCAGGATCAGGTTGCTCAGGATCTGCTCCACAGCGGACTCGTCCGCGCTGATGCGCGGCAGGCTCCCCGCGGAATCGCTGTACAGGGCCACCTGCTTCTTCTCCGCCTGAACGGAGAACAGGGCCACATTGCGCCCCACCAGCTCGTGGAGATCACAGCTCGCGGTCTGCTCCGTCTTGGGACGGGCGTAGTCCAGCATCTCCCGGACGATGCCGTGGGCCCGCTTGGCCTGGCGCTCGATCACCTCGAGGTCGTCATGGGCGGCCGCATCCCGGGACAGGCTCTTCTGCAGCAGCCGCACGTAGCAGAGGATGGTCCCCAGGGGATTGTTGATCTCGTGGGCCAGCCCGGAAGCGAGCTTGCCCACGGCGCTCAGCTTCTCCGTGCGCTGCAGCTTGGCCAGCATCCGCTTCTCCGAGGTATTCTCCCGGATGGAGCAAACCGCCAGGTTCGGGGATCGCTGATCCGCCGCGGGCAGGGGGTAGAGGCTGATCTTGAAGGAGCGTCCGCCAGCCAGGATCGCCTCCCGCTCCTGGGGCACGCCGCTCTCATAGGCCCGGCCCAGAACGCCCTCCGCCGTGCCTTGGACGGGATCGTACCGGCCCAGCACCTCCTTGAGCTCGCGCAGGTTCTCCCCACCCTGGGGAAAGACCTCCTGCCCCCCGCGGTTGGCCAGCAGGATATCCGTGCGCTCGTTCAAGAGCATCAAGGGATCGGAGATCCCCTCAAAGATGGACTCCAGGAGCCGCTTGCTGTGCATGAGGTCAAAGAAGGCCTTCATGTTCTCCAGGGCCACGCCCAGCTGCTGGCCCAGGGCGAGCAGGACCTGCTCCGAGGTGCGCAGCAGGGAGATGTCGTCCTTGATCCGCAGATGCAAGAGCCCCCAGACCTGTTCCGTGGAGCTGACCGGGATGAACACGTCCCGTCCGGAATAGATCACCTCCCCCTCCAGGACGTGCTCCATGCAGCGTTCCGGAAGGGAGGGAACCGCTTCCCGATACGGCCAGGAGAAGACCCGGTCCGAGACATTGGTGCAGTAGTAGGTGGTGGTCTCCGCGTCGAAGCGCCGTCCCACCAGGCGCATGATCTCCTGGATCAGCTCCTCGCTGTCCCGGCTGGTGTGCAGGCACTGCAGGATGTTCAAAAACAGGGTGATATCCCTTTGCCGCTCCACCGCCTCCTCCTCCAGGGAGGCGGTCCGCTCCTGGACCATGCTCTCCAGGTTCTGGGCGTAGTCCTCCAGCTTGATCCTGGCGTGCCCCAGATCATCCGCCATGGTCTCCAGGGCGGTGATCGCCTCCTCCATCTCGTCCGCGGTCCCCGCGGCAGCGGGGCTATCCTGTGCTGTCGCCCCGGACCCGCTCCGGGATCCGCCGGGGAGCTTCTGCCGCATCACCTCGATGAGGCGCTTCAGCTTGTCCGTCACCAGCCGGTGGAAGAAGACCTGTACCACGCCGAAGAAGGCGGCGATGCCGGCCAGGTAGAGGGAGAGATAGCTCAGGGTCGCGCCCTGGATCATGTTCACCGTGCGCTGCATGGGGAAGCCCACGCTGACCACCCCGGCCACCTCGCCGGTTTTGTAGTGGAATCCCCGCTTGGCCCCGTACTTTTCCACGATCCGGTCCGGAGCATCCTGCGGGTCCCCGTGGCAACGCATGCAGCCCTTAGTGAACACCACCGGCCGCGAGCAGTAGAAATACTGTTCCTCGCCGCGGCTCAGCTTCTTCTGCCACAGATCCGCCCGGGGGTTTTCCCGGAAATAGCGGATCATGCGCATTTCCAGCTCGTTGGGCTCGAATTCCGGATTGCGCGAGTTGATGGCCACCCTGCGATAGACCACGTCCCGGTTTTCCGCCACATTGCGCATCACCTTGCGCGAGACATAGGAGGAGGACATGGCCTCGATCACGAACTCGCCCCCGGGATGCTCGGTGTACATACGGGGCCGCAGATCGTCCTGGACGTAGCTCTGCACCGAGTTGGCCTGCTCCAGAATGAGACGAGCCCGCTGCCGGGCCTCCTGGGTCATGATCTGCTGCAGGTGGAAATAGAGCACGCCCACGAAGAAGAGCCCCATGGCCACCGCAAGGAGGCAGATGAGAACAAAGAACCGGGTTTGCAGGCGAAAGGGCCCGAGAAGGCGCATAAGGCATTCCCTGTTCGAAGCCGTTTTTCTCCGGGA
>CAYFSD010000026.1:0-11650 GCA_964345705.1 uncultured Desulfohalobiaceae bacterium | reverse complement strand
CGTGTCCCGGGTGGATCGTGTCACTTGACACATTGTCGCGGTAAAGGCTAAGTAAGCCGGAGTAACAAGGCCATGATAATCAATGCATTCCGGGATGGAAAGGGTGCGAGCGCCTGTTCGGCGGCGGCCCATCCCGATGGGACAGGGCCGGATATCGGCCAAGGAGACCCCCAAAGTGAATGCCCGCAGGGATCGGTTCCGGGAGCATCTGCTCCGGAACAAGGACAGGATGGTCAAGAAGTGGCTGGAGGCGGCGATCGCCACCTACCCGGAGGATACGGCCAGTTTTCTCAAGCGGCAAAAGGACCGTTTCGCCAATCCGGTCGGGGCCACGCTCTCCCGTGAGCTGAATACCATCTTCGAGGAGCTCCTCCAGGAGACCAGCAGCGACCAGCTCCCCCACTCCGTCGATGCAGTGGTCCGCGTGCGCGCGGTCCAGAGTTTTTCCCCCTCGCAAGCCCTTCAGGTGTTCACCGACCTCAAGGACATCCTGCGCAGGGAGCTGGACGGAGCGGTCCGGGAAAACGGATGGCAGACCGAATACCGCGAGCTCGAGGACAAGGTGGATCAACTGGTCATGCTCGCCTTCGACATCTACGTCAAGTGCAAGGAGCAGTTGTGGGAGCTAAAGGCCCGACAGGCGCAGGACCGGGTCAGCTATCTCCTGCGGAAATTTGCCGGGACGGAGGACGGGACGAGCACCCGGAACGATTCCGGAGAGGATGCCGCACGGGAATGATCCGGGCCGGGGAAGGACGGGTGGTATCAGGAAACCTGCAGGAAAGAGATGCGAGGTAACTTACTATGAACGCTCTGTATGCCTTGATCATGGTTTTGGCCCTGGTCATTATCCCGCTGCTGGGGGCCGGGGCACTGGGATGGCATGCCCTGTTCGGGGTGGTGCTTCCCTATCTGGCCTTCGCCGTATTCGTTCTCGGGTTCATCTACAGGGTATGGAACTGGGGCCGCTCCGCGGTTCCCTTCAGGATCCCCACCACCGGCGGACAGCAGCAGAGCTTGCCCTGGATCCGGCAGAACCGAATCGATAACCCCACCACCAAGGCCGGAACCGTGGTCCGGATGATCCTGGAGGTCCTGCTCTTCCGCTCCCTGTTCCGGAATACACGGGTCAGGCTGTTCCAAGAGGACAATCAGCTCAGCTACGGCTCCTCCAAGTTCCTCTGGCTCGGGGCGCTGGCCTTCCACGTCAGTTTCTTTGTTATTCTGCTGCGCCATATGCGCTTTTTCACCGAGCCGACGCCCGCGGTCTTCAACTGGCTGGAGGCCCTGGACGGGATCATGCAGGTGGGTGTGCCCGTGCTCTTCGCCACGGAGATCGTCATCCTCCTGGCCCTGGCCTATCTTTTCCTGCGGCGCATCGTCGTGCCCCAGCTCCGCTACATATCCCTGCCCACGGACTATTTCGCCTTGTTTCTGCTTTTCGCCATCGTCATCACCGGGATCCTCATGCGTTATTTTGTCCGGGCGGACGTCATGGACATCAAGGTCCTGACCATGGGGCTGGTGCAGTTGCAGCCCGAGGTGCCGGGAAATATCGGGGCCCTGTTCTATACCCATCTTTTTTTGGTCTGCTCCCTGCTGGTCTATTTTCCCTGGAGCAAGCTCATGCACCTGGGCGGCGTCTTCTTGAGCCCCACGCGGAATATGCCCAACGACAATCGGATGCGCCGCCACGTCAATCCGTGGAATTACCCGGTCAAGCTCCATACCTACGAGGAGTGGGAGGACGAATACAGGGACAAGTTGAAGGAAGCTGGCATCCCAGTGGAAAAGGAGTGATCTATGGCACAGACACCATCCCCGGACAATCTAGTGCAAAGCATTGACTATACACCGCCCCGCAACAACTGGCTGGATGATACACCGCCAGAGTTCCGTCCGGGCACCTTCAGCTATCCGGCCAAGGCGGGTGAGCTGGAGTCCTTCTTCGGCTACGAGGGGGCCAAGGAATGGTCCCCCATGGATGAGGACTGGCAGCTGCCGGAGAACTGGCAGGAGATCATCTACGAGGGATTTCGGGAGAGGCTGGAGAAGTACCGCTCCCTCAAGGTGTTCATGGACATCTGCGTCCGGTGCGGGGCCTGCGCGGACAAGTGCCACTACTTCATCGGCTCCGGCGATCCCAAGAACATGCCGGTTTTGCGGGCCGAGCTGCTGCGCTCCATCTATCGCAAGGATTTCACCACCGTGGGCAAGATCCTGGGGCGCCTGAACGGCGGTCGGGCCCTAACCCAGGATGTGCTCAAAGAATGGTTCATGTACTTCTACCAGTGCTCTGAGTGCCGGCGCTGCTCCCTGTTCTGCCCCTACGGCATCGATACGGCGGAAGTCACCATGATGGCCCGCGAGCTCATGAATCTGCTGGGCATTCAGAGCAACTGGATCATGGGGCCGGTGACCAACTGCTTCAATGTGGGCAACCATCTGGGGATCCCGCCCCACACCTTCAAGGATATCGTGGACTTCATGGTCGACGATATCGAGGAGATCACCGGCAAGCGCATCGAGGTGCCCCTGAACAAGAAGGGGGCGGATATCCTCTTTGTAGTGCCTTCTGGCGACTATTTCGCCGATCCGGGAACCTACACCTTCATGGGCTACCTCATGCTCTTTCACGAGCTGGGGCTGGACTATACCTTGAGCACCTATGCCGCGGAAGGCGGCAACTTTGGGCTGTTCACCTCCCACGAGGCCATGAAGCGCCTGAACGCCAAGATCTACGCCGAGGCCGAGCGTCTGGGGGTCAAGTGGATTTTGGGCGGTGAGTGCGGCCACATGTGGCGAGTGATCAATCAGTACATGGACACCATGAACGGTCCGGCCGACTTTTTGAGCGTGCCTCGGAGCCCCATCACGGGGACGGTCTTCGAAAACGCCAAGCAGACCGGCATGGTCCACATCACGGAGTTCACCGCGGACCTGATCAAGAACAACGTGCTCACTCTGGACCCTAGCCGCAACGACCACAAGGTGGTCACCTACCACGATTCCTGTAACCCCGCCCGGGCCATGGGGCTTTTGGAGGAGCCGCGGTACGTGATCAACAACGTGTGCAACAATTTCTACGAAATGCCGGAGCAGACCATCCGGGAACGAACCTTCTGCTGCGGCAGCGGGGCCGGGCTGAACAACGACGAGTTCACCGAGATGCGCATGCGCGGGGGGATGCCCCGGGCCAACGCGGTCAAGCACGTTCATGACAAATACGGGGTGAACATGCTGTCCTGCATTTGCGCCATCGACCGGGCGGCCCTGCCGCCGCTCATGAACTACTGGGTCCCCGGCGTGGACGTGACCGGGGTGCACGAGCTCGTGGCCAACGCGCTGGTCATGCGCGGGGAAAAGGAGCGCGAGACCGACCTGCGCGGTGAACCCCTACCCGGAAAGGAGGACTAGGGTATGTACGATGCGGGCAAGATCTGGACCGGCCTGGCCATATTCCTCCTGCTGCTGAGCTTTCCTTTCTGGTTCAGCCTGGGGCAGGCCTCCTACGAGACCCCTGAGCTGCAGCTTCCCGCGGACAGCCAGGAATGCATCGAGGACACGGAATGGATGCGGAAGAACCATATGGAGCTGTTGGACGACTGGCGCGACACAGTGATTCGCGATAGCGAGTCCGTGTATGTGGCCAGCGGGGGCGAGGAGCACGACATGAGCCTGCAGAAGACCTGCATGGACTGCCATACGAGCAAGGAAGAGTTTTGTGACAAGTGCCACAATGCGGCGTCGGTGGAGCCGTATTGCTGGGATTGCCACGTCGCTCCAGAGGAGGTCGCAAATGGGCAGCAATAGAAGGCAATTTCTCAGGATCGCCGGTGTGACCACGCTGCTGGGGCTCGGGGGCGGCATCACCCTGAGCGCGAGTTCCTATAACCCGGAGAAAGAGGGCACCCGGGAAAAGCCCACGCGCCGCCAGGCCGGACGCTGGGGCATGGTCATCGACACCCGGAAGTTCCAGACGGAAGAGGACTTCCGCCGGGTCATCCAGGCCTGTCACAGGGAAAACAATGTGCCCCAGGGCGAGGCCAAGTCGATTCAGGAGATCAAGTGGATCTGGAAGGATCACTTCGAGCACGTTTTTCCCGGCAAGGAGAACCCCTTCCTGGCCGAGCGGATCGAGCAGAACGAGTTTTTGCTCCTGTGCAACCACTGCAAGAATCCGCCCTGCGTCCGGGTCTGCCCCACGCAGGCCACGTACAAGCGCGAGGACGGGATCGTGCAGATGGACTTCCATCGCTGCATCGGCTGCCGCTACTGCATGGCCGGCTGTCCTTACGGATCGCGGAGTTTCAATTTTTGCGATCCTGGGCCCTACGTCGAGGAGAAGAATCCCGACTTTCCGGTCCGGATGCGCGGAGTGGTGGAAAAGTGCCTCTTCTGCTACCAGCGCCTGGAAGAGGGCGAGCAACCCGCCTGTGTTGAGGCCTCGAACGGAGGTCTGATCTTCGGCGATCTGGAGGACCCTGATTCGCAGATCCGTCAGGTGCTGCGGGAGAACTATACCATTCGGCGCAAGGTGGATCTTGGAACGGAACCGAGTGTTTTCTACATCGTTTAGGGGGACGCCATGCTAGAGAAAGCCTTGGAAGGGAGCAGAACATACTGGGCCTGGATCGGGTTCCTGCTCGCCGTGATGGCAGTGGGAAGCATCTTCTATATCATCCAGCTCCAGAAGGGCCTCACGGTGACCGGCATGAGCCGTGACGTCTCCTGGGGATTCTACATCGCGCAATTCACCTATTTTGTCGGGGTGGCCGCCTCGGCGGTCATGCTCGTGCTTCCGCTGTATCTGCACAATCAGAAGAAATTCAAGAATATGCTCATTCTGGGCGAGTTCATGGCCGTGGCCGCGGTGGTCATCTGCATGGGCTTCATCGTGGTCGATCTGGGGCAGCCGCAGCGGATGCTCAACGTGATGCTCTACCCCACGCCCAACTCCATGCTCTTCTACGACATGATCGTGTTGACGGGGTATCTCCTGCTCAACATCGTCATTGCCTGGAACAATCTGCACGCGGAGTGGCAGCGCAGGCCGCATCCGCAATGGCTCCAGCCGCTCATCTATCTCTCCATCGTCTGGGCGGTGAGCATTCACACGGTGACGGCGTTCCTCATCCAGGGGCTGCCCGGCAGGCATCTCTGGCTCCACGCGATCATGGCCTCTCGCTTCCTGGCCTCGGCCTTCTGCTCCGGGCCAGCCATCCTGATCATCCTGGCCCTGATCGCTCAGAAGTTCACCCGCTATGATCCAGGGAGGGAGGCGATCCGACTTTTGTCGCAGATCATCACCTACGCCATGATCGCCAACGTCTTCCTTTTCCTCTGCGAGCTCTTCACCGCCTACTACAGCAACATTCCGGGACACGAGCACACCCTGACCTACTTCTTCTTCGGCGCGCACGGGCACAATGCCCTGGTGGGCTGGGCGTGGCTCATGGCCGGAGCCGGGGTCCTCAGCCTGGCCATCCTGGTTCCCTCCCGGACCCGCAACAATCAGGATACGCTGCTCGTGGGGCTTGTGCTCCTCATTCTGGCCACCTGGATTGACAAGGGTCTGCTCCTTATTGTAGGCGGATTTATCCCCAATCCCATGGGAGCGATCACCGAATACGCCCCGACCGGTTACGAGCTCATGATTTCCGCCATGATCTACGCAACCGGACTGTTCATCCTGACCGTCCTTTGGAAGGTGGCCATCGGGGTGAGAAAGGAGATCGGTGAAGCCTGAATGTCGGCAAATCCATAATCAGACAGGAGGTAGAGGCGATGCCCAATATCATCATTGATTACGAGAAGTGCGAGGGCTGTGGCGACTGCGTGGAGACCTGCCCGGCCGAGGTCCTGGAGATGCAGGACAACAAGCCGGTGGTGGTCAACATCGACGAGTGCCTGGAATGCGAATCCTGCGTCGAGGTGTGCGAACACGACGCGGTAACCCTGGAAGAAGACTAGCAGTGTCCCATGGACTCGTAGAATCCCCGAAATAATCGGTGAGCATAAGCCCCTAGTAGCGACTATTAGGGGCTTATTTTATACCTGGGTGGGCTGGCGCGCTTCGGCGCACCGAAGGCTAAAGAGATATCATGCCCCCCCTTTCCGGACGCCCTCAAGGGCCAACGGGAATGGGTGCGGAGAAAAACGAAAGCTGGATGGCAGAAGGCAATTATGCAATACGATTTCCATGAATTCTTTTCCCAGTACGAGACACTGCGCAGGGAAGCGGATGCCCTGTTCCAGAAGGTGCGGCAGCAGTGCCCTGACGAGGTGGCCTGTGACAACGGTTGCACCGACTGCTGTTATGCCCTGTTCGATCTGACCCTGGTCGAGGCCATGTACATCAATTTCGCCTTCCGCAGCAAGCTGAGTGAGCCCAAGCGTCGTGAGATCCTGGAGAAGGCGGAGCAGGCGGATCGCCAGACACATAAGATCAAGTACTATATCGCCAAGGAGCAGAAGAAGGGCAAGGAAACCGGAGAGATCCTGGAGCAGGTCGGACGCTACAGGGTGCGCTGCCCGTTGCTCGACGACGCGGGGCGCTGCGAGCTGTACGAGGATCGTCCCATTACCTGTCGGATCTACGGTGTCCCCATGGCCATCGGGAACGAGACTCATACCTGTTCCCGTTCCGGTTTTGTTCAGGGGGGCCAGTATCCCACGGTGTACATGGACCGGATCCAGGAGCGGCTCATGGATACAAGCCGGCGGCTGGTGCAGAGCATCCCCACCAAGCACGAAAAGCTCGAGGAGGTCCTGGTTCCCCTGTCCATGGCCCTGATGAACGAATACGACGAGGAATACCTGGGCATTGTTCGACCATCCGCCGAGGGCTCGAAGAAGCCCAATGAATGGGTCCTGGGCGGGAAGGACGAGTGACTTGTCTCGTCTGCCTCATCGGGGTTATCTTGATTGCTGGCAACTATTCGCCACATAATTGATCCGACCATGGACGCTGAGGCATTGGTGTGGTGAATGGCGGCACTGTATATTCCTTTTTTGCGACAATTGAAACAGGACAAGACACGAGCATGGACCAGGAAGAGCGGAAAAAGGCCATTTATCAGAGCCTGTCCTCGAGGCGCAGGAAATTCATCGACCGCATCGGGTACGATGAGTGGGATCCCTTCCAGGAGCCCAACCATCCCATCGAGATCCGCAAGGATCGCACCCGGCGAACGGCGAGCCAGCTGGTGGAGGCGTTCTACCGCGAAAGAGGCGGTGATTCGGTTTCCACCGCCTACCGCAACGGGGTGCAGGAGATGTGCATGGCGCTGTTCAATGGGGACGAGCGCTATCAGGGGATGTACGAGTTCTGTGAGTGGTATATGCAGGAGCTGCGCCGCATGGGGCACGATCCCTTGAGCATATGGCGCAGATAGCCGGGCTATGCCCGATCCGGATTCCGGGGCCCGCCCGGGCATTCCACGGGCCCAGTGAAAAAAACAACGCGGGAAAACCGCTCGAGGGCAAGGAGCATTCATGACGGAGCAGGAGAAGAACGCTCGGGAAAAGAGCGAGGAAGAGAAACTGAACGAATACATCCAGAGCATGCAGGAGGCGATCGAGCAGAATCCGGAGAACGGTGTCGCCCACTACAATCTGGGATGTGTGTACATCGGCAAGGGGATGTATCAGGAGGCGGAAAAGGAGCTGAAGCTGGCAATCCAGCACACCCCCGACCTGGCCGAGGCCTATGTGCAGCTGGGAGGGCTGGCCATGCGCGAGGGGGACTACGCAACGTGCCTCAGCTACAACCAGCAGGCCACCCAGTTCCGCCCCCGCTTCGCCGTGCCCCACGGCAACGTGGGCTTTGCCTACCTGCAGCTGGGCCAGGTCCAGGAGGCCATCAAGTGGCTCCGGCGCGCCCTGTCCTTCGATCCCCACTTTGTCCAGGCGCGTTCCACATTGGCCAGCGCCTATCTCATGGAAGGCGATGTGGAGGAATGCATCAAGGAGTGCAACAAGGTGATCGAGGAACAGCCCTCCTTCGGCCCGGCGTACAATAATCTCGCCCTGGCTTCCATGGAGAAGGGCGAGTACGAGACAGCCCTTGGGCACTGCGACAGGGCTCGGGAAAACGGATACGAGGTGCCGCAGGACATGCTGGATCAACTGGAGCCCTATCGCGGGTAGCAGTTTCTCGCTTGACAAATCGAGGCACGTGTTCGTAAATTAACAATCGCGTCAATCAAGGTTATGTTTTTTTGTACAATAGCGCGAATGCCGAGCCGAGAGGGCGAAGGCCCGGTGGCGCCTCGAATGAAAACGAGGCGGTGACCCCTGGGAGCCGGACCCGCTCGGCGCCGACCCTGCCCGCGCTGGAGCGGGAGGGAGCACTCGGATGTCGGCAGAGCAAAAACTCGTGTCTCTGGTGCTCTTGGGAACGAGCTTCGGGAGGCTGTGAGGCCCCTGGGCTCCATGTGGATGAGGGCCGGCTGAGCCCCGTTCACCGTGCGATGGAAGGGCGGCGCTGGCTCGCGATGGCGGAAAGCTCTGCCGGCGAGCAGGGCTAGCGCGGCCGTTGTCACCGTGTAACACACTCTAGGAAGGAGGCGTTGAAATGGCAAAACGTGAGACCCCATTGGTGGACCAGCTCGAGTCAGGGCCCTGGCCGAGTTTTGTCGACGATCTGAAGCGCCAGTCGGAGCACAGGCATCAAAACCCGGACAATATCAACTACCAGATCCCCGAGGACGTTGTCGACGATCTGCTCGGCGTTCTCGAGCTGTCCTTCAAGGAAAAGGAAGTGCACTGGAAGCACGGCGGCATCGTGGGCGTCTTTGGCTACGGCGGCGGGGTTATCGGTCGCTACTGCGACCAGCCGGAGATGTTCCCCGGTGTGGCCCACTTCCACACCATGCGGGTCAACCAGCCCAACGGCAAGTACTACAGCACGGATTTCCTGCGCAAGCTCTGCGACCTTTGGGACTTCCGCGGCAGCGGCATCCTGAACATGCACGGCTCCACCGGTGACATCATCTTCCTGGGCACCCGCACGGAGCAGCTGGAAGAGATCTTCTACACCATGACCCACGAGATGGAGCAGGATCTGGGTGGCTCGGGCTCCAACCTGCGCACCCCCGCCTGTTGCCTGGGCGAGTCCCGCTGCGAGTGGTCCTGCTATAATACCCAGGAGGCCTGCTATCAGCTGACCCAGGAGTACCAGGACGAGCTGCACCGTCCGGCCTTCCCCTACAAGTTCAAGTTCAAGTTCGACGGCTGCCCCAACGGGTGCGTGGCCGCCATCGCCCGCGCGGACCTCTCCGTGGTCGGGACCTGGCGGGATGATATCCAGATTGATCAGGAAGCGGTGCAGGCCTACATCGGCGGGGAGATTCCCCCGAACGGCGGGGCCCACGCCGGCCGGGACTGGGGTCCCTTCGATATCAAGAAGGAAGTCCTCGATCTGTGCCCCACCAACTGCATGTGGATGGAGGACGGCAAGCTGGTCATCGACAACAAGGAATGCACCCGCTGCATGCACTGCATCAACGTGATGCCCAGGGCCCTGTGGCCAGGCAAGGACAGGGGCGCAAGCGTCCTGGTCGGGGCCAAGGCGCCCATCCTGGATGGGGCGCAGATGTCCTCCCTGCTCGTGCCCTTCATCAGCATGGAAGAGCCCTTTGACGACCTCAAGGAGGTCATCGAGAACATCTGGGACTGGTGGATGGAAGAGGGCAAGAACCGCGAGCGTCTGGGCGAGCTCATTAAGCGGCAGGGCTTCCAGAAGCTGCTCGAGATGACCGGGCTCAGGGCCTTGGCCCAGCAGGTGGAAGAGCCCAGGCACAACCCCTACATCTTCTGGTACCAGGACGAGGTTCCCGGCGGCTGGCCGGTGAACAAGGGCGATCTGCAGGACTTCAGGACCCGGCATCAACGCTAAGCGCGGCCAATAAGGAGGAAGCAATATGACATTCGTTTCATCTGGATACGATCCGGAAAATCCGTTGCAGGACCGGATCACGGATATCGGGAATCACTACTACGGCAACTATCTGCCGTCGGTGATCAAGAACAATTTCGGCCAGTGGCTGTGGCACGAGATCCTGGAGCCCGGCGTGCTCATGCACAAGGCCCAGAGCGGGGACGAGGTCTATACCATCCGCTGCGGCACTCCCCGCCTGGCCAGCGTGGAATACGTCCGCGAGATCTGCGACATCGCGGACAAGCACTGCGACGGCTTCGTCCGCTGGACCACGCGGAACAACGTGGAGTTCATGGTGGACAGCAAGGACAAGGTGGAGCCCCTGAAGCAGGATATTGCCAGCCGGAAGAACGAGAAGGGGTCCTACAGGTTCCCCATCGGCGGCACCGGCGCCGGGCTGACCAACATCGTCCACACCCAGGGCTGGATCCACTGCCACACTCCGGCCACGGATGCTTCCGGCACGGTCAAGGTGGTCCTGGACGAGCTCTTCGAGGAGTTCCAGAACATGCGGCTGCCCGCCCAGCTGCGCATCTCCATGGCCTGCTGCCTGAACATGTGCGGCGCGGTGCACTGCTCGGACATCGCCCTGCTGGGGTATCACCGCAAGCCGCCGTTGGTGGACGACGAGTGGATCGACAGCCTCTGCGAGCTGCCCCTGGCCGTGGCCGCCTGCCCCACCGGCGCGATCAAGCCCAAGAAGAAGGAGATCACCTCCGAGCGCACCGGGGAGCAGAAAGAGGTCAAGAGCGTGGAGATCAACTGGGAAAAGTGCATGTTCTGCGGCAACTGCTACACCATGTGCCCCTCTCTCCCCTTGGCCGACCACGAGGGGGACGGCCTGGTCATCATGGCCGGGGGCAAGGTGTCCAACCGGATCACCAAGCCCGAGTTCTCCAAGGTGGTTGTGGCCTTCGTGCCCAATGAGCCGCCGCGCTGGCCCACCCTGGCCAAGACGGTGCGCCAGATCGTGGACGCCTACGCCCAGAACGCGGATAAGTACGAGCGCCTGGGCGACTGGGCGACGCGCATCGGCTGGGAGAAGTTCTTCGAGGTGTGCGGCCTGGACTTCACCCACCACCTGATCGACGACTTCCGCGATCCGGCGTACTACACCTGGCGCCAGACCACGAACTTCAAGTTCACCACCGAGGCGAGCAAGGATTACCACCAGCAGAAGTACGCCTAGCCCGTGGTTGCCGCACAGTGATCAACAAGGAAAGGGCTTCGGGGGACGCATGCCGCGTCCCCCGGCCTTTCTGAAAGTCATGGGGAGGAATCGAAAATGGCTAACGAGGAACTCAAACAAAAGCTCGAGGACGAGCTGAAAAAGAAGTCCAAGACCAAGTCCAAGTTCTACTTCAACGACCTGTCCAAGATCCTGGAGCTGAAGCCCCGCGAGGCGAAGAAGATCGTCACCGAGATGGTCAATGAGGAGCGCCTTCGCCTCTGGTCCAGCGGCAGCACCTCCATGTACTATCTGCCCGGTTACGGAAAGCAGGACGAAGAAGGGAGCTCTTCTGAGGAGTAAAGCAGCGGACGGCCCCACCGTCCCCGGATTCGAGATTCCGTGTCACACGTGCCGCGCCTGATCGTCTCCGCCCTGAGCGGAGGTGCGGGAAAAACCATACTTACCCTGGGCCTGGCCAGGCACTGGATGCACAGCGGCCTGAAGGTCAAGCCCTTCAAGAAGGGTCCGGATTACAT
>CAYFSD010000025.1:0-11736 GCA_964345705.1 uncultured Desulfohalobiaceae bacterium | reverse complement strand
GCCGTGGAGGGAAACGCGACCTCCGAAGTCCCCCTTTTGATCGATCCCCTGTCCACGCGGATGAATTTTGGGATCACCCATCTGGAGAGGGATATCACCCAGGAGTTCACCCAGCCTCTGGAGGAGGAGGTCTGGCCGGAGAAGGAGATCCTGCCCGAGATCACCGAGGAGGAAGCCTCGGAGGCGCAGGAGGCGGCGAAACCCGAGCCCGTGGGTCCCATGGAGGCGATCGACTTCCAGATCGAGATTGTGGATTCCTCCATCATGCAGGATTTCATCGGGTACTACACCCAGAGGCACCGCCGGACATTCCATAAGTGGCTCCAGCGTTCCGAGGACTATCTGCCCTTTGTGCGCGAGGTCTTCCGCGAGGAGGGGCTGCCCCAGGATCTCATCTTTCTCCCCTTCGCCGAGAGCGGCTTCAACCCCTGGGCCTACTCCCGGGCCGGGGCCGCGGGCATGTGGCAGTTCATGCCCGCCACCGCCCGTCACTACGGTCTGGAGGTCAACTGGTGGGTGGACGAGCGCAGGGATCCGTACAGCTCCACCCGGGCGGCGGCGCGCTACCTGAAAAAGCTGCACCGCCAGTTCGACAGCTGGTATCTGGCCCTGGCGGCGTACAATGCCGGCGAGGGGAAAGTGCAAAGGGCGCTGCGCCACAGCGGGACTCAGGGATACTTCGAGCTGTGCCATCAGCCCGGCTATCTCCCAATGGAGACGCGCTACTACGTGCCCAAGTTCCTCGCCATTCTGGAGATCGTGAAGAACCTCGAGGAATACGGGTTTGATCGGCTCAGCCTGGATTCGCACCCGGATCTGGCTCAGATGGATGTCCCGGCCGGCACCGATCTGGGGGGCTTCTGCAATAGCATCGACATGTCCTGGGACGCCTTCCGCAAGCTCAATCCTTCCCTGCGGCGTCAGGTGACGCCTCCCAGCGAGGCCACCACGGTGCATCTGCCCCGGCCCAAGAAGACATTGGCCCGGAATTTCCTGGACAGCAATGGCTCCGAGCGCCCCCATTCCGGATACGCCCGGTACCAGATCCAGCGCGGGGATTCCTGGTGGCGGCTGGCCAGGCGGTTCGACGTCCCCATCAGCATCCTTAAGGATATCAATAACAAATCCTCCAATCTGCTCCACCCCGGGGACTGGCTGGTGGTCCCCACCGGGTCGGAGGGAGGGCAAAGGCGCCTCGCGAGCTCCAAGACAGCCTCCGGGAGCTACACGGTTCAGAAAGGGGATTCCCTGTGGGAGATCGCCCAGCACTTCGGCCTCAGTGTTGAGGCCCTGCGCCGGGCCAACAACCTGGAGCGGGGCGGCAGCCTCCTTCGGCCAGGACAACGGCTCCGCCTGCCCCAGACCGCCAGGTCACAGAAGAAGGCCCTGGCCCGCAACCGGGCCAACTATACGGTGGAAAAAGGGGACAGCCTGTGGAAGATCTCCCGCATGTTCGGGGTGAGCATCCAGACGCTGCGGGAGGCCAATGCGCTGGATCGTGGCGATACCCTGCAGATCGGGGCCAAGCTCTTCATCCCCGGGGAATCGGATGCGGAGAAGAAACGAGCCGTCTCCGGCGACGCCCTGGTCTACACCGTGCGCAAGGGGGACAGCCTGTGGTCCATCGCCCGTAGGTTCGGGGTGAGCACCAATCAGATCGTTTCCTGGAACAGCATCGGCGTGGACAGCACCATCCACCCCGGGGACAAGCTGCGGATCAGGCTCCAGGAGGAGTGAGACCCCCGGAGTGAGCGCCGGTCAGCCATCGTTTCGCTGAGGCGTTTGGGGAGGGAGCTCGGGGTTGCCGCAACTATTCCCCGTCCAGGTGATTCTGGACCAGGGAGGCCACTGGCTCTTCCTCCAGCTCCAGGTCGGTCCAGATCCGGAACTGTTCCCTGGCCTGGCCCACGAACATGGCCAGCCCGCTGACGGTGCGGCACCCCGCCTGCTCCGCCCTGCGGAGCAAAAGGGTGCGCACCGGGTTGTACACCAGGTCGTAGACCAGGGGAAAGCGCTCCGGCTCGGGCTCCAGCGGCAGGCTATCCCTGGCCTTGCCCTTCATGCCCAGGGGCGTGGCGTTGACCAAGAGATCCGCCGCACCGGCCTGCCTCTCCTCCCAGGGAACTCTTCGGACGGCTTGCTCCCTGGCCAGGTTCTGCGCCCTGTCCTCGTTCCGCGCGCTGACCGCGATATCCTCCACTCCCAGCTGCCGCAGCCCCTGGATGCAGGCCAGGGCCGCACCGCCGGCCCCCAGGATGAGGGCGGAGCGGATGGTTTCCCGCTGGGCGAGAAGGGGGGAGAGGAAACCGGCCAGATCCGTGTTTTCCCCCTGAAGCTCCCCGTTGTGCCAAAAGAGGGTGTTCACCGACCCCACGCTCCGGGCCGTGGGCGTCAGCCGATCCACATAGGGCATGATGGTCCGTTTGTGGGGGATGGTCACGCTCGCGCCGGAAATGGGCAGCGTGCGCAGGGCGACAGTGAAGTGGGGGAGCTTTTCCGGAGGGATCTCCCAGGCCATATAGGTCCAGGGGAGCTGGTGAGCGGCAAAGCCCCAGTTGTGGATCAAGGGGCTCAGGGACTGGCCCAGGGGGTGGCCCACCACCCCATAGAGGCGCTTTTCCCGGATGGATTCCGTCATAGCCCTGCCTGTGCGGATCGTTGCGTTGCCGTTGCCTGGGGTTTTGGCCGGGTTTTCGTGCCGGAAGGGCGCCTCAGGCGTATTCCCGCACCTTCTCCGCGCCGGCCTCCATGGCCTGGTGATTGATCCGCAGGATCCTCTCCTCCGACTTGCCCAGGACATGGGGCAGAACCTGCTTGATCCGCTCCATCTCCAGGATGCCCGTGGCCTCGATCCAGGCGCCCAGGACCACCATGTTCGCCGTCCTGGGGTTGCCCAGCTCGTTGGCCAGCTCGTTGGCCGGCACGGGAATGATCCCGGGCCTGTCCGCGAGAAGGGACTGGGGCACGAGGGAGGTGTTGACGATCTGGATTCCCCCTTCCTCGAGCCTGGGCTGAAACTTCTCCAGGGAGGGCTGATTCATGACGATCAGGCTCTTGGGGTACATCACCAGGGGTGAGCCGATCTCCTCCTCGGAGATGACCACGGTGCAGTTGGCGGTGCCTCCCCGCATCTCCACGCCGTACACCGGCATGTAGGTCACCTGCAGCCCCTCCTGCATGGCGGCGTGGGCCAGCATGTTGCCCACCAGGAGGACGCCCTGTCCCCCGAATCCGGCGATGATCACATCCATGTACAGGCTCATCTGCATGTCCTCGCTTGCGAAGGAGGGATTCCGCGCACGGCCCAGGGCCGTGCGGCCGTCCCTTCGATTTGTCGCGTAGCTTTTCCCAGAGACCGTCTTCTTTCAAGGGCTTCCCCGGTCCCTGCGGCGCTATTAGGCCCGCTCTTCCGTCACGTCCTTGAATACACCCAGGGGGAAGCGCTGGACCAGGGTCCTGCCCACGTGCTCGTTGGCCTGCAAGGGATCCATCTTCCAGTTCGTGGGGCAGGCGGAGAGGAACTCGATGAAGCTGAATCCCAGTTTCCGCGACTGGGCCGTGTACGCCTTTTGCAGCGCCTTTTTGGCCTGCTTGATGTTCTTGATGGAATTCACCGCGACCCGGGCGGAGTAGGCGGTCCCCTCCAGGGAGCTGATGAGCTCGCTCATGTTCAGGGGGGCTCCGTCGGTGTCCATGTTTCTCCCGCCGGGGCTGGTGGTGGTATTTTGCCCCACCAGGGTGGTCGGGGCCATCTGCCCCCCGGTCATGCCAAAGACCGTGTTGTTCACGAAGACGATGGTCACGTCCTCGCCCCTGTTGGCGCAGTGCATGATCTCCGAGAAGCCGATGGCGGCGAGGTCTCCGTCCCCCTGATAGCCGAAGACGAAGCAGTCCGGCCGGGCGCGCTTGACCCCGGTGGCGACGGCCGGGGCCCTGCCGTGCGGGGCCTCCACCGCGTCCACGTCGATGTAGCTGTAGATGAAGACGGAGCACCCCACCGATCCCACGCAGATGGTGGATTCGGCGAGGTCGTTCTTATCCAGGCATTCGCCCACCAGGCGGTGGATGATGCCGTGGTGGCATCCGGGGCAAAAATGCAGGCTCGCTCCGGTCATGGTCCGGGGCAGGCTGAATGCCACGCGTTCGTCGTTTTGGGGCTGAGCGGACATGGTTGCCTCCTGTTCAGTCGCTGTTTCGGTCCGCCACGTCGAGAATGGGCTGCAGGAAATCCTCCGGGCTGGGCAGCCTGCCCGGAGGAACCCCGTAGAAGGCGGAGTCCGCCACGTTGCGCGCGGCCAGGCGCACGTCGTCCACCATCTGCCCGGTGTTGTTCTCGATGGTGATCAGTCTGTTGCTCCGGGCGAGCTCGCGCAGACGCTCCTCGGGAAAGGGGAAAAGGGTGATGGGCCGAAACAGGCCCACGCGATGCCCCCGGCTCCTCAGCTTGCGCACCGCGCTCTTGGCGATGCGCCCCACGGAGCCGTAGGCCACGACCAGCACCTCGCTGTCTTCCGTGGCGAGCTCCTCCCAGTCCAGCTCCTGTTTCATGCGCTCATACTTGGTCCGCAGGCGCTCGGTGTGCTCCGCCAAGGCTCCCTCGCCCAGGAACAGGGACTTGATCAGGCGGCTTTGCCGTCCCTTGGCCCCGGTCAGGGCCCAGTCCGCGGCTTCATCCGTGGTGTCCGGCCGGCGCTCCCGTTCCCGGAGGGGCTCCTTCATCTGGCCCAAAATGGCGTCGCCGAGGATAAGAACCGGGTTGCGGTAGGCGAAGGCCAGGTCGAAGGCCCTGATGGTCAGGTCGTAGGCCTCCTGGCAGGTGGAGGGGGCCAGGACGAGCGTCCTGTAGTCTCCGTGGCCGCCTCCGCGCGTGGCCTGGTAGTAGTCCCCTTGGGAGGGGTCGATGCTGCCCAGTCCGGGCCCTCCGCGCGCCATGTTCACAATGACCGCCGGGAGCTCGCTTCCGGCCATGTAGGAGATCCCTTCCTGCTTCAGGGAGATGCCCGGGCTGGAGGAGGAGGTCATGGCCCGCTTGCCACAGGCGGCGGCGCCCAGGAGCATGTTCACGGAAGCGATCTCGCTCTCGGCCTGGATGAATTCCCCGCCCTGTTCCCGCAGGGCCCAGGAGAGATATTCCGGGATGTCGCTCTGCGGGGTGATGGGGTAGGCGAAATAGCATTGGCATCCCGCGGCCAGTGCCCCCTTGGCAATGGCCTCGTTCCCCTTGGTCAAGGTGACGGGTCCGTTGTGCGCGCTCATGTGGAGGGCTCCTTGGAACCTTTCTTCCGGCTTTTGTACACGGTGATGGCGTAATCGGGACAGATTTCCGCACAAAAGGCGCATCCCGTGCATCCGTTTTCCTGGATCTGCTCCACCACCCTGAACCCGCTGGCGTTCAGCCGCTGGGACTGGCGGAGCAGCTCCTCGGGGCAGACGGTGGTGCACAGCAGGCATCCCTTGCAGCGGCTTTCCTGCAGGACAATTCTGGACATATTCACCTCGCCTCGATCGCGGCTTGCTTGCGCTTTTCCTCCGGCTCAGGCCCCGCGCCTCACGGACCCTGAGCCGGTTGGCCCCTGACCTGTGCCAGGTTCTCCCGAAGCATCGCCTTTCGCCGAGCACCTATTCACCACATTGATCCGTCCACTCGCCACGCCAGCCCCGGGGGCCAAGATCAGGGGATGGCATCAGACGATGAGCATGGCGTCGCCGTAGGAGAAGAACCGATAGCCGTCTTGTATAGCATTTTTGTACGCCCGGAGCAATTGTTCTCTCCCGGCGAAGGCGCTGACCATGAGAATGAGGGAGGAGTCCGGCAGATGGAAGTTGGTGATCATGCGATCCACGCAGTTGAAGCGGTATCCGGGGTAGATGTAGAGATCGCTCCAGCCCTGCCAGGGGTGGAGGGTTCCCTCCTCGGAGGCGGCGGTTTCCAGTGCCCTGGTGCTGGTGGTGCCTAGCGCCACCACGGGCCGTCCCTCCCTGCGGGCCCGGTTCACCGCCTCCGCGCTGTCCGGGGGGATATCCACGTACTCCGCGTGCATGCGGTGCTTGCGGATGTCCCGCTCCCGCAGGGGGCTGAAGGTCCCGTACCCCACGTGGAGGCTGACCTCCGTCCAGTGGATGCCCTTGTCCTCAAGCTCCCCGAGGATCTCCCGGGAGAAGTGGAGCCCGGCCGTGGGCGAGGCCGCGGAGCCCTTCTTCTCCTCCCTGGCGTACACGGTCTGATAGCGCTCGCGGTCCGTCGCCTCGTCCTCGCGCCGGATATAGGGCGGAAGGGGCATGTTCCCCATCCGGTCCAGGATCCGGGACAGATCCCCTCTCCAGAGGAGCAGCCCCTCCGCGTGGCCGAATTCCCCTCGCTCCCGCACCACAAGCTCGAGGTCCTGCCCGAAGCGTATCCGCTCATCCGTACGGATGCGCTTGCTCGGACGCAGGACGGCCGAGACCCTGGCCTGGTTCCATCCCTCTTCCAGCGGCTCGGGCTTCAAAAGGGCCAGGGGAGTGGTCAAGAGGACCTCCACCCGGCCGTCGGTGCGGGGTTTCCTTCCCTTCAGCCTGGCGGGGAAGACCTTGCTGTTGTTGGCCACCACGCAGGCGCCGCGGGGAAGATAGCCCACAACGTCCCGGAAGCTCGCGTGCTCGATGGCGCCGCTTTGGCGATACAGGACCATGAGCCGCGACTGGCCCCGTGCATCGCTGGGATACTGAGCGATCTGGGATTGCGGCACCTCCAGATGATAGCTCCTGAGATCGAAATCCCTGGATCGATCCGCCATGCTTCTGTCCCTTCCTTTGCGGTCCGGAGTCGACAAAGCCCTTTCGCATCCCCTGCCGCGTTTGTAAACCTGTTCCCCAGTGTTTACAAAGCATCGCCCTGCATTTATACTCTGCCGTCAACTGCGGGTGAATAGTGAAGGGATCCCGCCCGGGGCCGCTTCCTCCACCCGTTCCGCATCCGCGGGGCAATCGCCACAGACCGGCCCGGCCCCGCGGAGCCCGTGGAAGAGAAACCGTCCGGGAACCCCGCGTGTTGCATTTCAGCCATTTCCTCGGCAGCAAGGTCCATCTGGGGCTCACGGGAAGCGTGGCCGCGTACAAGGTCCTGGACCTTCTCCGCGATCTCGTTCGCTCGGATATCTGGGTCAGCGCGTGCCTCACCGAAGCCGGGAGCCGATTCGTGACCCGGGACGCCCTGCGCGCCCTGGGCGCCAGCCCGGTGTATAACGGTCTTTTCCAGGATCCCGAGCACCCCTTCCCCCATCTCGAGCCGGCCGGACAGGCGGACGCCCTCCTGGTCGCGCCGGCGACAGCCAATTTCCTGGCCAAGATGGCCTGCGGGCTGGCCGACGACCTCCTCTCCAGCCAGGTCCTCGCCTTTTCCGGACCGGTGATCGCCGCGCCGGCCATGAACCCCGCCATGTGGGACGCCCCCGCAACCCGGGCCAATGTGGCCACCCTTCGCGCCCGCGGCGTCGAGGTCCTGGAGCCCGGATCCGGCGACGTGGCCTGCGGGGACACGGGGCGGGGCAAGCTCCCCGCGGTCGCGGAGATGGAGCACAGCCTTCTTCGGGCCATCGCCCCCGGGGACATGCAGGGCCAAAGGATTCTGGTCACCATGGGGCCGACCAGGGAGTCCCTGGATCCGGTCCGCTTCTGGTCCAATCCCTCCTCGGGGAAAATGGGCGCGGCCGTGGCCACGGCCGCCTGGCTGCGGGGAGCGGAGGTCCACTGCGTTTCCGGGCCGTGCGGGGCCGAGCTCCCGGCCGGAATCCGGCTCACCCGTGTGGAGACGGCCCGGCAGATGCATGAGGCCTGCCTCGAGCTATGGCCGCGGATGGACGCGGCCTGTCTCTGCGCCGCTGTCTGCGACTTTCGTCCAGCCCGGCCCCAGGGGGAAAAGCTTAAGAAGGACCTGTTCCGGGACGAGGAGATGAACGTCGTCTTCGCCGCCAATCCGGATATCCTCCGGGACCTGGGCGGCAGCAAGACGGGGTCCCAGAAGCTTATCGGCTTCGCTGCGGAGACGGGCGAGGACATCCAAAGCGAGGCCAGGGCCAAGCTGCAACGGAAGAACCTGGACGGCATCGTGGCCAACAGGGTGGATCGCGAGGGCTCCGGATTCGGCTCAAACAACAATTCCGTGGTGTTCCTGGACGCCTCCGGAAGGACAGCTTCCTGGGAAAACCGGAGCAAAGCGGATATTGCCTGGCAGATATGGGACTGGATCCTACACAGCTGAGACTCGCCCCGCAGTGGCTTCCCTTCTATCGGAGCGGCCTGCGCTATATCCTGCGCTCCGAATCGCCATCCCCTGGAAGCCCGCCCGAGGACGAGGAGCCGTCCCGGTCCAGCAGAACCCGGGAGGACTGGCTCCGGTGGCTGGAGCGGCTCAGCCCGCCCTACACCGTGCTCCTTTCCTACTGGACCCTCAGCCTGGACCGTAGGGACGGCGCCCAACAGGCAAGCCGGCAGCGCCTGGATCTTTTCTCCAGGATGCTCACCGGTCTGGCCTGGCCCGACACCGAATATGCCTTCTGGCCCGTGAGCGACTGTCCCGGCGGGGAGCTCGTCGCGGATACGGACTTGTTCCTGCGGGGAATCCGTGTCCTGCGGCCGCGGTACGTGGTCCTCTTCGGCGCTAGGGCCGCCGGGGCGGTCTTCCCCGACCTGGCCCCCGATACCTCCAGGCTGGACAGGGAGGGGGTTACCTATGTATTCCTTCCCGATCCGGACGACATGCTCCCAGATAATCGACGGGCCAAGAACATCGTCTGGCACTCGCTCAAATCCCTTCCCGTCGCCTCAGCCAGGGACTGAAGGGACACACGCAAAAGGACGCCGCCACCATGTCCATATTGATCACCGGAGCCGCCGGCTTTATCGGATTCCATCTCTGTCGCCATTTCCTTCGGCTCGGCCATGACGTGGTCGGGCTGGACGATCTCAATGCCTATTATTCCCCCGGGCTCAAGCGGGATCGAGTGGCCCGGCTGGAAGCCTTTGACAACTTTGCCTTTTCCCGCGTCGGTCTCGAGGATCAGGAGGCCATGGAGGGGCTCTTCCGGGACAATGCCTTCTCTTATGTCCTGCATATGGCGGCTCAGGCCGGAGTCCGCTACAGCCTGAGCCATCCCCGGACCTATGTGAGCAGCAATCTGGTGGGGTTCGAGAACGTTCTGGAATGTTGCCGCTTCCATTCCAGCCTCAAGCATCTAGTCTTCGCCTCCTCCTCTTCGGTGTACGGGCTGAATACCAAAATGCCCTACAGCGAGCACCACAACGCGGACCATCCCGTCAGCCTCTATGCCGCGTCCAAAAAGGCCAACGAGCTCATGGCCCACAGCTACAGCTACCTCTATTCCATCCCCTGCACGGGGCTTCGCTTCTTCACCGTGTACGGCCCCTGGGGCCGGCCGGACATGGCCTATTTTCGGTTTACTGAGGCCATCTTGGATGGTAGGCCCATTTCAGTCTACAATCACGGCCGCATGCGGCGGGATTTCACCTATATCGACGATGTCTCGGAGGGAGTCTACGGCGTCACCTTCCTTCCGCCCCAACCGGATCCCCATTGGAGCGGAGAGGAGCTGGACCCGGCGACGAGCTCGGTCCCTTACAGGATCTACAATATCGGGAACAACCAAAGCGTGGAGCTGGAGCGTTTCATCGAGGTTCTGGAAGAGAGTCTCGGCCGCCGGGCGGAACGGGAATATTACCCGCTTCAGCCTGGAGACGTGCCCTGCACCTACGCGAACATCGATGATCTGGCCCGGGATGTGGGATTCAGCCCCAGGACCACCATCGAGGAGGGGCTGCCCAAGTTTGTGGAGTGGTACAAAGCGTACTATGGAATTGGAGGAGCCTGAATGCAATTCAGCGAGTTAAAGCAGGAAGTGGAGCGATTGTTCGGAAGGATTCAGGATCAGTCCAGCGAGGGCGATATGCCGGATCTCGAGGATGTCAAGCAGTTCGCCCGCTACTGTTCCCTGATGCAGACGCAAGCCGACGAGGAGTGGGCCGAGGAGGCCGACGACTTCATGCAGCTCGTGCATCAGCTCCTGCAGGACGTGAAGAACGACAACCACGAGGAAATCGTTCAGCTCATCGCCTCGCTGGAAGACACCAAGAACTTCTGCCACAGGACCTTCCGCCAATGATCCCTGGTCCGGCCTGGATCGTGGCTTTCGTGCAACCGGAGAAGAGGATGAGCCCATGTCTCGTGTGATCGTCTTGGCCAATCAGAAGGGAGGAGTGGGAAAGACCACGACCGCGATCAATCTCGCCGCATCCCTGGCGGTGATGGAAAAGAGCGTGCTCATTGTGGACTGCGATCCCCAGGCCAACGCGAGCAGCGGGCTGAGCGTCACCCCGGTTTCCTCGAGGAGCTCGATCTATCAGCTCCTGTTCAGCCCCGAGGAAAGGAACGCGGTGATCCACGGGACCGTTTTGGACTACCTGCAGGTCATTCCCGCCTGCCAGGACCTTGTGGCCTCCGAGCTGGAGCTCGTGGAAAAGATCGGCAGGGAATACTTCCTCCGCGACGCCCTGCAGGACATCGTTTCCAGATATGACTACGTTTTCCTGGACTGTCCTCCCTCCCTCGGCCTCTTGACCGTCAACTCCCTCTGCGCCGCGGACGCCCTGCTCATTCCTCTTCAGTGCGAATACTACGCCCTGGAGGGCATCGCCCATTTGATGCAGACCTTCGAGCTGGTTCAGAAGCGCCTCAATACCTCCCTTGAGCTGTGTGGGGTTGTGCTCACCATGTACGATCGCCGGAACAAGCTCTCCGGACAGATCGAGGAAGAGGCCAAAAATCATTTTGCCGGCAAGCTTTTCCAGTCCGTCATCCCCCGCAATGTTCGCCTCTCCGAGGCGCCGAGCCACGGTCTGCCCGCCGTGTGCTACGACTATCGCTCCACCGGAAGCCAAGCCTACCTGAAGCTTGCCCGCGAGCTGAGCGGTTAGGATTTCTTCGGCGGGGAGGTCTCTACCGTGATGCGGTCCTTGAAGTGCTTCTTGATGATTTTGCTCCCGCATCCCCGGCATTCGAAGGACACCAACCCGCTGAGGCTGGCCGCCTTGAGCTGGAACTTGCGTGGATCGTCCGCCTGCCAGTTCTCCGTATTCGCCCCGCAGTGCTCGCACCGCACATCGTAGTCCACTGGATAGCGGAAGTCCCAGAATTTCTTCAGGTTGTCCCAGTCGTCCAGGGGCTCCTTGAGTGTTGGTTGATTCCGCTGCTCCAGCTTGTCCAGCTCCCTTTGGATGACTGGGGCCACTTCCTTCTCAATGCGGTACCACATCTCCGGGCCGATGAAGAGGCCCAGAAACTCTCCTTCATCCCCGTACAGGGCCTGAATGGGTCGACTCTCCTCCAGCATGTCCCTTCTCTCCTCTTCGGTGTTGTTTCCTTCGTGTTTCGGAGGGGATCATCCTTCCGCGCTGGTAACGATTCACCACCCCGTGCCCAGGGACTGATGAATGGGGTGAATCCTTGCTCCAGGCCAAGCATGGCTCGGATCCATTGTCCCTCAGAATCTCGGACAGGGCAATACCGGGAAACCCGCCGGGGACTCGCGTTGTCCTGCTTGGTTCTGTCCCGGGGGCACGCAAATGCGGGCGTATCCGTGACAAGGCATCCCGGGCCCCACCTGCGGGGGCGGTGCTCACCTTCTCTCCATTCCATGCGGCACTTGCCAAAGGCCACATCTACCGGTTACACAGAGTCGAAGT
>CAYFSD010000024.1:0-11752 GCA_964345705.1 uncultured Desulfohalobiaceae bacterium | reverse complement strand
GAACGCAGAACGCAAAACGTATCCCAGGAGAGAGGCCATGACATCCACGGATTCCCTTCAGCCCGGGCTGACCGGCGAGGCCCGGGCCACCGTGGGCCGGGAGGATCTGGCGGACCGGGTGGGAAGCGGGGATGTGGCGGTGTACGCCACGCCGCGCCTGGCCGGGCTTATGGAGAGAGCCGCGGTCGCCGCGATAGCGGGGTGCCTGCCCGGGGACAAAACAACTGTGGGCGCGCGGCTGGATCTGTCCCATCTGGCCCCCACCCCCGAGGGGGCGACCGTGCGGGCCGAGGCCCGGCTAGAAGAAGTGGAGCCGAAAAAGCTCCGCTTCTCCATCACCGCCTTCGACGCGGGGGAAAAGATCGGCGAGGCCGTGCACGACCGGATCATCGTGGACCGGGAAAAATTCGTCTCCCGGGCCGAGGAGAAGACCACGAGCTAACCCTCTGAACAGCAAGAGTTCCCGAGACGCAAGGATTATCCTATGAGCATCCTCATCCGCAACGCGCTTCTGGAGGGAACGACCGCGGATGTCCTCATCCGCGACGGGCGCTTCGAGCGCATCGCCCCCGACCTGGGGCGAACCGATGCGGAGGTCGTCCTGGACGGCACGGACATGGCCCTATTGCCCTCCTTCATCAACGGCCACACCCACGCCGCCATGACCCTGCTCCGCGGGTACGCCGAAGACATGGAGCTGCACACCTGGCTGCAGAACCACATCTGGCCCCTGGAGGGCCAGCTGGACGAGGAAGCGGTGTACATCGGCTCCAAGCTGGCCTGCCTGGAGATGATCAAGACCGGAACCACCTTCTTCAACGACATGTACTGGCATTTCCCGGGCACCGCCAGGGCCGTGGAGGAAACCGGAATCCGGGCCGCCCTGTCCTCGGTCTTCATCGACTTCAACGATCCCGCGACCGCGGACAGGAGGTGGAGGGAGTGCCAGGAGCTCTTCCGGGAGTACCGCGACTTCTCCCAGCGGATCACCTTCTGCCTGGGCCCCCACGCGGTGTACTCCGTGAGCCGGCAGTCCCTGGAGCAGGCCCGCGACTTCGCCCTGGAGCACGGGCTCATGGTGCACATCCATGTGAGCGAGACCCGGGCCGAGCTGGAGCAGGCCAAAAGCTCCCTGGGCCGGACACCGGTGCAGCACCTGAACGACCTGGGCCTGCTGGGGCCCAATCTGTGCGCCTGCCACGCCGTGTGGCTCGAGGAGGAGGACATGGACCTCCTGGCCCGGACGGGCACGCCGGTGATCACCAATCCCACCTCCAACATGAAGCTCTGCTCCGGACAGCTTCCCTATCCGCAGCTCAAGGCCAAGGGGATCAGGATGGGGCTGGGCACCGACGGCTGCTCCTCCAACAACAACCTGGACATGCTGGAAGAGATGAAATTCGCCTCCCTCTCCTGCAAGGCCCACTTCGGCGATCCCACGCTCTTCAGCGCGGAGGAGGCCTTCCGGGCCGCCACCGGGGAAGGGGCGCGGATCTTCGGCCTTGAGGCCGGCAGCATCCGGGAGGGGATGCTTGCGGACTGCATCCTGGTGGATCTCACCCATCCCCAGCTCGTACCGGACTATAACCTCATCGCCAACCTGGTCTACTCCGCTCCCGGAGACTGCGTGAACACCACCATATGCAACGGGAAAATCCTCATGCGGGACAGACGGGTGCCCGGAGAACGGGAGATCGTCTCCCGGGCCAGGGAGACCGCGGAGCGGCTGGTCCACGGTCGGTCCAATTAGCGCTCGTCACGGCCTAGGCGTAAAAAAGCCCCGGGGATGAATCCCCGGGGCTTTTTCGAGTGGCGCCCCTGATTCAGAAGACTTGGCAGACAGAATGCAGGGAAAGCTTTGCTGACAGGATTTCCAGGATTTTTTTGGATAGTAAGCGCCCGCGGGCAAAAGACCCGCGGGCGCTTACCCCATCCTGTCCTTCAGCTTGGCGTCCGTCTTCCTAGTGGGACACGCTGTCCGAGCACTGCTCCGAGGTGCGATTGACGTAGTTGGTGATGGAGTCCCGGCACTTCTTGGCGATCTTCTCGTAGTGATGCCCATAGATAGCCAGCTCGATGGCCGTGGGCAGGGCCCGGGCCTTGGTGAAGGCCGTTTTGATGATCAGCTTCCAGTAAAGCAGGCAGGAGCGGGAGAAGATCCCGATCCGGAAAATGCTCTTGATCAGGGCCTTGAGCTCGTCCCGGCTGATCCTGCTCTTGGCCGTGGGCTGATAGCTCTTCACGAAGGTATAGATCCGCTCGTAGTACTCCTTTGGGGAATAGATAGTGGAGATGACCCGCTGATAGCCCAGAAGCAGCTTCTCCACGCCCATCTTGGGCATGAAGTTGATGCTTCCGTCCGTATTGTCTCCGCTTGTGGTGTTCAGCAACCGGCCCTCGGATTTGAGCCGGTTCCAGAGCCGTGTGCGCGGGATCGCGCCCAGGATGCCCACCATGGCCGTCACCACGCCGATCTTCTGGATAAAGCGGATCTGGGCGTCGAAGATGCTTTCCGTGTCGTTGTCGAACCCCAGGATGAAACCGGCCATGACCTGCATGCCGTGCTGATGGATGGTCCGGACGGATTCCTCCATGTCCATGTTGGCGTTGATGGTCTTGCCGCACTCCTTGAGGCTCTCCAGATTGGGGGTCTCCAGGCCCAGGAAGACCTTGTTGAAGTTGGCCTGGGACATCTTCCGCATCAGCTCTTCGTCGTCCGCCATGTTCAGGCTGGCCTCGGTGAGCAGGGTATAGGGATAGTCCCGCTCACGCTGCCACTCCGCCAGCTCGGGGAGCATCTTCTTGGCGCTCTGCTTGTTCCCGATGAAGTTGTCGTCCACGATGAAGACGCTGCCCCGCCATCCCTGGTCGTACAGGGCCTGGAACTCCCGCACCATCTGCTGGGCCGACTTGGTCCGGGGCTTCTGCCCGTTCATGATGATGATGTCGCAGAATTCGCAGTTATGAGGACATCCCCGGGAATACTGCACCGGCATGGTGGCGTAGTCCTTCACATTGATCAGGGACCACATGGGAATGGGGGTCTCCGTGATCTCGGGGCGCTCCTCGGAGTCGTAGACCCGCCCCGGCTCGCCGGTCTCCAGGTCCCGCAGGAAGTGAGGCAGGGTCGACTCGGCCTCGTTGAGCACGAAGTGGTCCACCTCGGGGAACTCGTCCATCTGGGCGGTAAAGGCCGGTCCGCCGGCCACCACGGTCTTGCCCCGCTCCTTGCACTGCCGGATCAGATCCCGGGCGCTCTCCTTCTGCACCAGCATGGCGCTGATGAAGACCATGTCCGCCCACTGCAGATCCTTTTCCTTGAGCCTGTTCTCCACATTCAGATCCACAAGGCGCTTGTTCCACTCCCGCGGCAGCATGGAGGCCACGGTCAAAAGTCCCAAGGGAGGGAAGGCCGCCTTCTTGGAAATGAACTTCAAGGCGTGCTTAAAGCTCCAGAATGTATCCGGATACGCCGGATAGAGCATCAAAATATTCATATGTCCTCCTCCCTTGGATTGAACTAGTTGTGCCCTTCGGTCGCGATTCCGCTTACCGGATCGACTGGGCGTGCCAAAGTGAAGCTCACAGGCCTTCGGCGGCTTCTTCACTTCAAATTATAATCAGATCCCCGCGGCAAGGGCAAGGTCCGCCGCCTCGACACAGATCCTTCCATGTGGCGGATCAGCGCGTTGCTATCCGTCGTAATAGGCCCGCAGCACGTGGCTCCGGGAAGGGTGCTTCAGCTTGCGCAGGGCCTTGGCCTCGATCTGCCGGATGCGCTCGCGGGTCACGTTGAACAGCTTGCCCACCTCCTCCAGGGTGTGGTCCGACTTCTCCCCGATCCCGAAGCGCTTGCGCAGCACCTGCTCCTCGCGCGGGGTCAGCTCGGAGAGGATGTTCTGGATCTGGTCCCCGAGCTTGGTGTGCACCACCTCGTCCGCCGGAGCCGGGGCCCGCTTGTCCTCGATGAAGTCGCCCAGGTTGGAGTCCTCCTCGTCGCCGATGGGCGTCTCCAGGGAAATGGGCTCCTTGGCGATGCGCAGGACCTTCTTCACCTTATCCACGGGATAGTCCATCCTCTCGGCGATCTCCTCGGGCAAGGGATCCCGGCCCAGCTCCTGGACCAGGTAGCGGGAGGTGCGCACCAGCTTGTTGATGGTCTCGATCATGTGCACCGGAATGCGGATAGTGCGGGCCTGGTCCGCAATGGCCCGGGTGATGGCCTGCCGGATCCACCAGGTGGCGTAGGTGGAGAACTTGTACCCCCGCTGGTACTCGAACTTGTCCACCGCCTTCATCAGGCCGATATTGCCCTCCTGGATGAGATCCAGAAACTGCAGGCCGCGATTGGTGTACTTCTTGGCGATGCTCACCACGAGCCGCAGGTTGGCCCGGATGAGCTCCTGCTTGGCCCGCAGGGCGTAGCGATTGCCGTGGCGCATCCGCCACAGGATCTCCTGCAGCTCGTTCACGTCGTGGCAGCACTTCTCCTCCAGGCGCTGCAGGATCTCCTGCTTCCCGGTGAGCATCTCCTTGAAGGAGAAGACCTCCTCCACGGTCATGTTCAACTCGTCCGCCAGCTGTACGGGATTGATCTCCCGCCGGTCCAGCTGGGCGAAGAGCTCCTCGATCTCCGCCTGGTTCTTGCCCACGGAGAGGATGTACGCGGAGTAGTCCCGCTTGCAGTTGTTCATCTGCCGGACGTAGTCGCTGATGGTCTCGATGATCTCGTCGACCAGCTTCTTCTCCGGCTTGATCGCGCGCAGGCGCTCCACAACCTCTTCCTTGAACTCCAGGATCTTGTCCTGGACCCCTCGCACCCGCCTCTTGGTTGTGGCGGTCTCGTTGAGCTTGTTGTAGAGGTTCTTCTTCTTGCGGTAGATCTCCTTGATCTCGTCGGCCAGGTTGATGACCCGCTCCCGCTGGTTCATCTCCTCCTCGGAGGGGTCGTCCTCCTCGATGGTCTTGACCACGTCCTTGAGCTTGATATTGTCCTTTTTCAGCTCCTCGCCCACGTTGATCAGGTACTCGATGGCCACCGGCACCTCGACCATGGCGTAGAGGACCTCCAGCTCCCCCGCCTCGATCTTCTTGGCGATCTGGACCTCGCCCTCGCGATCCAACAGGGGAACCAGACCCATCTCGTGCAGATACATCCGCACCGGATCCGAGCTCCGGGAAAGCTCCTGATCCTCGCTCTCCTCCGACTCGCTCCCGGAGTCCTCTTCACTCACCGCACCGGAGAGATCCTTGGGGACCACGTCGATCTGCTGGTTGCTCTGGCTGTCGACGATGGCGATCTCCAGCTGCTGGAAAATGGTGATGATCTCCTCGATCTGGTCGGGCTCGTTGACGTCGGCGGGCAGAGCCTGGTTGAGCTCGTCGAAGGTCAAGTACCCCTTCTGCTTGCCCTTGGCAATCAGGGTCTTGATCTGCTGGATATCCTTGACGTTACTCATTCACCCCCCTTTGTCGACTGACTGATTTGTTGCAGGAGACGGGACATCTCCTGATTCAGGCGGGACATTTCCTGCCAGTCTCCCTGGCTCTGAGCTCGGCTCAGGGCCTGTTGGAATTCCTTGTACAGCTTCTTGTGCCGAATTTCCCGCACCCTGGACCGAATGTCCTCCCACCAGAGCCTTTCCGAATCCTCCTCGGAGCTGGCGGTGAATCGGCACTGAAGATAGAATTGCTTCTCCCCCTCGTCCAAATGGGGCTCGGCCCCATCCACCCCGTGCTGCGAAATCTTGGACCAGAACTGTCTTCCCCGTTCCGTCTGAAGCGCCTCGCTCAGCCCGATCTGCTTCAAGCTGTCCACATACTCCGGATGGCACAGGGCGAAGCGCAGGAAATCGCGGTCCAGCCTGCTCCGGGAGGGGGCCTCGGGGCTGCTTGCCCTGGGCCGACGCGACCTCTCCGCGGAGGGGCTCTTACCCGAGACCGCCTCGCGCAGCTCGGTCTCCGATATATTGAGTCCGGCGGCGATCCGGGGCAGGAAATAGGCCTGCCAGGATCGCTCGCCCAGGTTGCTCAGAAAGGATACGGCCCAATTCATGATTTCCCGGGGGACTTGGGAATATCTAATCATGTTCAGGCAAAAGGCAAGCCCCTCGCTGGCCCCTTCCAGCATGCGGCGGAAGCTTTCCGCCCCCTGGCCGCGCAGCAGGTCGTCCACATCCTGATCCTGGGGCAGGGTCACCACATATACGGAAAGGCCGTGCTGCAGGATCATTTCCGCGCTGCGCAGAGCGGCCTGGCGGCCGGCCCGATCCCCGTCGAAGACCAGGGTCACCTCCTTGCACAGCCCGGCCAGACGCTTGATCTGCGACGGCCCCAGAGCGGTGCCCAGCACGCCGCAGGCGTTTTCAAAGCCGTACTGCACCAGGGAGAGCACGTCGGCATAGCCTTCGGTGAGCAGGACCCGCTTGCTCTGGGTGATGTTCTTGCGGGCCTGATACAGCCCGTACAACTGATCCCCCTTCTTGAAGATGGGGGTCTCGCTGCTGTTCAGGTACTTGGGCTCGCCCTCGCCGATGGCCCGACCGCCGAAGGCGACCACCCGCCCGCCCAGATCGTGGATGGGGAAGAGGACCCTGTTCCGGAAGCGGTCAAAGATGCGGCCCCGCTTGCTCTGCGAGAGCAGCCCGGCCTTGACCCCCTGCTCCGGGGTGTACCCGCTCTGCACCAGCCTTTGCTTGAGCCCGTCCCAGGCATTGGGGCTGTATCCCAGCTCGAACCGCCGGATCATCTCCTCCGAGAGCCCCCGGCTGTTGCGGAGATACTCCCTGGCTTCCGCCCCGCGCGGACCGGCCAGCTCGTTGCGGTAATAGGCCAGGGCCACGGCGTGCATATCATAGCAAACACGCCGCTCTTCCCGCTCCGCGGAGAGCTCCTCCCGCCCCGCCTTCCCGCGCAGCTGAACCCCAGCCTCCTCGGCCAGATCGCGCAGGGCCTCGGAAAATTCCAGCCCGTTGATCCGGCTGTAGAAATCGATTACGTCCCCGGAGGCCTGACAGCCGAAGCAGTAGAACGCCCCCAGGGAGGAGCTCACGGAAAAGGAGGGCTTGGTCTCCTCGTGAAAGGGACAGACCCCGGTCCAGCGCTCACCCGCGGCCTGGAGCCGCACATAGCGCTGCACCAGCTGGACGATGTCCAGCCTGGCCTTGATCGCCTCGATGTCGCTTCGATCGCCGGACATGGGGCTCTGCGTTCCGCGTTCTAAGTTCTGCGTTCTGCGTTCAGAGGCCGGAGATCGGAGATCGGAGATCAGAGGTCAGAGATCGGGAACTGACCCACTGACCAACTGACTCACTGACCTACTGATATACCGACCCACCGACCCCCTGATAACCGGTAACTGACCGATAACTGATAACTGACAAACTGACGCACCGCCTCCGACCTCCGACCTCTGATCTCTGACCTCTGATCTCCGACCTCCGGGCCTCACCCCAGCTCCACCACCGTCACTCCGTCACCGCCACGATCCTCGTTGGCGGTCTCGAAGGAGCGGACCCCGGGGAAATTGCGCAGCCTATCGTGCACCATTCGGCGCAGCACCCCCGAGCCGCGGCCGTGGATCACCTCCGCCTCCTCCCGGCCCTGGTAGATGGCCCGGTCCAGGAAGCGCTCCAGCTCCAGCCGGGCCTCCTCCTCGCGATAGCCGCGCAGGTCGAGGCTGAGCTGCGTTCCGCCCTCCCGGTCCGCGCGGGCCACGGTATAGCTGCCCTCCCCCTTCGTCTCCGCGGAAGAGAGCTCCGCCGGATCGGCCCAGATGCTGACCCCGCCCAGATCGATCTTGAAGCGGCCCCGCTTGGGGTCCTTCTCCTGGATGACCCCGGTCCGGTTCCAGGGGGCGTAGGCCACTCGCTCCCCGGGCTCAAAGTCGCGCCGCTCCTGCTGCGCGCCGCGGTCCTCCTCCCGGGTCAGCTCGGCGGTCAGCTCCTGCTTCTTCTCGTGCAGGCGCTTCTGGGCCTGCTTGCGGCCGATCCGGTCCTGCCGCCACTGCTCCATGATGTCCCGGGAATAGCGGCGGACCTCCTCCACGGCCCGGGCGATCCGGTCCTCGTATTTGCTGCGCAGCTCGCCCTCCTTCCGCCTGAGCCGCTCCCGCTCCTCGCGCAGGGAAGTGAGCTCGCGATCGCGCTCCACGGCGAGCTCGTTGAGCCGGCCCAGCAGGCCGCTCGTGTCCTCGCCGTCCAGCAGGAGATATTGCTCCGCCCGCTCCAGGATCTCCTCCGGGAGCCCGTGCTCCCGGGCCACGTCCAGGGCCTGGCTCGATCCGGCCTGGTCGTAGGCCAGCCTGTACAAGGGCCTTTTGGTTTGGGGATCGAAGAGCACCGAGGCGGCGCGGACATCGTCCCGGCCCAGGGCGTAGGCCTTGAGCGCGGGGAAGTGGGTCGCGGCGGCGACCCAGCTGCTCCGCTGCAGCAGGCCGTCCAGGACCGCCTGGGCCAGGGCCGCGCCCTGGCTGGGATCCGTGCCGGCCCCGAACTCGTCCAGAAGGACCAGGGAGTGCTCGTCCAGCTCCGGCCAGATCCGCCTCAGATACTCGATCTGGGCGGTGAAGGTGCTCACGTGCTCCTCCAGGCTCTGCTCGTCGCCCAGAAAGACATACATCCCGGACCAGCAGGGAATGGAGCTGTTCTCCGCAGCGGGGACGGGAATGGCGCTCTGCGCCATGAGCCCGATGAGCCCCAGGGTCTTGAGGCAGACCGTCTTGCCCCCGGAATTGCCTCCGGTGATGACCAGGGCCCTCTGCCCCTCGCCGAGCTCGAGGTCCACGGGCTCCACCCTCTCCCCCTCCAGCAGGAGCAGGGGATGCCTGGCCCGGTGCACGGAAAGCCGCTCTCCGGGACGGACGGACAGGGTGGTGCCCTCCATGTCCCGGGCCAAGGCCACCTTGGCCCGGAGCAGATCGAGATGGACCAGCCAGTCGTAGAGCCCGCGGAGACTCTCCTCCTCCTGGCGCACCAGGGAGGTGAGATAGATCAGGACCCGCCTTTTGGCCTCGCGCTCCTGCTGGCCCAGCTCCTGGAGCTTGTTGTTCAGCTCCACCAGGAAGAGGGGCTCGAAATAGCAGGTTTCCCCGGTCTGGGAATAGTCGTGGATGATCCCGGACAGGCGGCCCTTGAAATTGGACTTGACCGCCAAAACATAGCGGTCCGAGGAAATGGTCAGGTACTCGTTCTGCAGGTACCCCGCCACATCCTTGCGCTCCAGGAACTCCCCCACCTTGCGAGTGCACTGGCTCTGCAGCCGCCTGAGCTCGCCGCGGACCTGCATCAGCTCCGGGGAGCTCTCGTCCTTGATCTCGCCGTCATGGTCCAGGCAGCGCCGGATTCCCTGCCAGGTCTTGTCCGGCCAGGGGACGGCCTCACAGTATTCCGCGAGGAGGGGTACTTCCCGTGAATCGAAATCGGACAGGGCGGATTGGGCCTCCCGGGCCCGCCCAAGGACCTGGCCCACTCCCCACAGCCCGTCCTCGTCCAGGGGCGTCTCCGTAGCGACAACCCGGAAGACGCCTTCAATGTCCGGAAAATACTGAAGGCATCCCCGGATTCGCTCCGCGCGGCTCAGCCCCTCCGCCACGAGCTGCGTCTGCCGCTCCAGCTCCTGGCGGTCCCCGAGCGGCCGCAAGCGCAGACAAAGCGCCCTGCCCGCATCGGACAGGGCGTAACGCCCCAGATGATCCAGCACACTGGTGAAATCGAGTAGCCGAAAGGTCCGTTCATCCATAGATTACGTGTCTGTGCGGTTTCCGCGTCCCGTGAGCGGCTTTCCGGGCAGAGGGCCACCTTGGAAGGCTCGCGCGGCGACCGCTCCGCGCCTCCAGCGCGGCCCGAGCCGGTGGTGAGGTAATGGCGAAATCGTGCGAATCCGTTTGCGCATTGCGGGGATGTCTCTTAGCGGACAAAGGGCCTGCGCGGCTTCGAACGGTTCGGGATGGGCAGCCTGTGTCCGCTTGTTTCGGAGGGATGATGGATACGTTGCGAACGAAAAGGGGATCACGGGAATTTGATCTGTTTTTTTCGGGAGCGCGGGGCAACCGCGCCGGTCGTCGAACCCAAGAAAGAGAGCTCGCCCCCATGACGGAGGCGAGCTTCTCTTTCCCCGAATTTTTCCTTGCTCAATACAAGTCGGGGGCGGGCTAGATCTGACCAGACTTGCGCAACTTCTTCATGAGCCTCTTGCGGGCCGCCGCCTCTTTCTTCTTCCGCTGCACGCTCGGCTTTTCGTAGTGCTGTCGCTTCTTCAGCTCGGACAGGATTCCGGCCTTTTCGCACTGCTTCTTGAACTTGCGCAAGGCGCCATCGAAATGGTCGTTATCGTCGAGAATAATACCTGGCACTCACACTCACCTCCTTCCTTCAAAGCTTTCCGTCAATCGAATATTCTTATCATGTGTTCCAAGGATTGGCAAGTACCGATTGGGCGCCCGAGCTCAAGCCGATCCGTGACAGGAATATCTAGATCACGCGAAGCGGGGCTGTCGAATCGGACGGAGCCGCCGGCCTATCGCTTCAGCTTTTCGGTCACGGTCTGATACACGGAGCGCAGAACCGCGAAGCCCACCCCGCTGAGCAGGGCCAGCAAAACGATGTACAGCACGCCGAAAAAGACGGCATGATCCGGTCTCCACCACGGGATGTCGTGGGGGAGCATGCTCTGGATGGTTTCTCCACGCAGCATGGCGTGCTCCTGTTATTTCACCGCGTCCTTGAGCAGCTTGCCGGGTCGGAACTTGACCACCTTGCTGGAAGGAATGGTGATTTCCTGACCGGTCTGGGGGTTGCGACCCTTTCTGGACTTGCGCTCCTCCACGGCGAAGGTGCCGAAGCCGGTGAGGGTCAGCTTGCCGTCCTGGACCAGGATGTCCTCGATGGAGGCCAAGCAAGAGTTCAAGGCCCGTTCCGATTCCGCTTTGCTCAGCCCGGTTTTCTCCGCGATCTTGGCGATCAGGTCTGCTTTTGTCATTCCGCTTCTCCTCCTGTTTGCGATTGGTTACCTTCCGGTAACTGAGACTCTTGCCCCCCCCGAAAAGGCAGTGCTCGAACCGGCCTCCGCAAGCCCTTCCCGAAAAAAGCCCCGTCTGCCCGACCCGGGGCTCGACGCGAGGCTTCCGGCAAGGCCGTATGCGCCGTTGGCGCGAGGTCAACGTTCCGCGAGCCGCAATCGGCTCTGGGGAGCCCGAACGGGACCCAACCCTCCTTGTAACGCCCAAGGCGGTGCTGTGGAGGGATTCGTGCCTCTCGGGCGCTGATATTGTGACAGGACTAAACTTAATAATTCCCGTCTGTCAAGCAAATCCTCAAAAAACGGCCCGTATTCAGGAAATCGGCCCGATAGACGAACAAGGGCGGGGTGCGAGCAAGGACAGAGCGCCCAGGGTCTAACAGTCGGGCTTGGAGCAACTGATCCACAGCCTTGCCCACTCACCGCCTCACTGATCGACTGACCCACTGATTCACTGACTTACTGACGCACTGACCTACTGGCCCACCGACTCACTGTCTTGCAGGATTCCCCGTTCACGGTTCACGGTTTCAGAGTTCGGAGGTCGGAGGCCATGAGCGCCAAGTTTCAAGTGCCCAGGGCCCAGGGGACAGATATCGGATGTCGAACTTCGAGCCTCAGACTCACTGACCTGCTGCCTCGAAGATGCGGCTCAGGGCTTGGAACTGTTTCGGCGAAAGGTCCTCGGGACGATTCCTTGCATCCAGGCCCTGCTCCCGAAACCATTCCGCCGCGG
>CAYFSD010000023.1:7553-11789 GCA_964345705.1 uncultured Desulfohalobiaceae bacterium | reverse complement strand
AGCAGAGCATGGACAATCCGGTGTACTATGTCCAGTACGCCCACGCCCGGATCTGCTCCGTATTCGCCAAGGCCAGGGAGAGGGGATATCCTGTGGATGAGGGGAGCGTGCCGTCCCTGGAGCGGCTCGAGGCCAGGGAAGAGCTGGATCTGTTGCGGCGGATGGACCGCTTTTCGGAAATGTTGCAGGGAGCGGCCCGCACGCTTTCCCCGCACCACGTGAGCTTCTATCTGCGTGATCTGGCTGGAGCGTTCCACAGCTACTATAATAAGTACCCGGTGCTCATCCCCGAGGAAGGGGAGCGGGATCTCTGCCGGGCCAGACTGGCCCTGCTCGGCGGAATCGCTCGGGTGCTCCGCAACGGCCTGGCCCTTTTGGGGGTCGGGGCCCCGGAAACGATGTGAGCGGTCTATGGCTGGCACGAAAAAGAAACGCTCCTCCGGAAGGAAGCAGAGCGGAAAGCGATTCGCCCTCACCTTCGGCTGGTCCGGGCTGATTTCAACGGTCCTGCTCGTGGGGATCGCCTTGGTCTGGGCCTTTATCTTCGGGGTGATCATCGGGCGCGGGTACTATCCGGAGACACTCATTCCAGCCCTGACCCGGGTCGTGCCCCAGAAGGAGCAGGCAGCCTCCGCCCGGACCGCCCCCCCCTCCGGAGAGCCGCTGCATGCGGATGAGCTGGGATTCTTCGACTCCCTGACCCAGGGAGGCGAGGAGCCCGATTCCGGGCGGCGGGCCCGGCGGGAGGCCGCGGGGCCGAAGAACCAGCCGGCACAACAGCAGGCCGAGCAGGAGGTCAGGACAGGGGGGCGTTACGAGTATCGTTATCAGATCGCCGCGCTCAAGTCGGAAGAGCAGGCCAAAAAGGTGGCCCGTGAGCTGAAGGCCAAGGGGATGGACGTGGCGCTGCGCATGGTGGATAAGGACGGTGTCACGTGGTACAGGGTCCAGGTGCTGTTCACCGGCGGACCCTCCGAGACGGAGCGATTCAAGCGGCGCCTCGAGGGATTCGGCTTGGGGACTCCTTTCCTTCGGGATAAGGCCAAGCTGGAATGAGCCGATTCCCTCGCCCCGGAAATTGTCCGAAGAGCCATAAGGACCGGCATCCAGCGGTCCGCGAGCAGGAGATTGCCTCATGACCTTTGTACCGAGCCAGGCGTTTTTCACCAGGGGCATCGGACGGCATAAGAACAAGCTGCAGTCCTTTGAGCTGGCCCTGCGGGATGCCAAGATCGAGAAGCTGAATCTGGTCTACGTCTCTAGCATCTTTCCGCCCCAGTGCCGCATTATCGGGGTGGAGGAGGGTGTGGAGCAGCTGCAGCCGGGCCAGATCACCTACTGCGTCATGGCCAAGAACGCCACCAACGAGAAGGGCCGGCTGGTGGGATCCGCAGTGGGCATGGCCTTCCCCGCGGACGAGAGCCACTACGGATACATTTCCGAGCACCACGCATTCGGGGCGGAGGAGCAGGAAATCGGGGACTTCGCCGAGGATCTGGCCTCCACCATGCTGGCCACGACCCTGGGAATCGATTTCGATCCGGACAAGGACTACGATGAGCGCCGTGAGATCTATCTCATGAGCGGAGCGATCATCGACTCCACCTCCGCGCCCTGTGTGACCCGGGGAGTGGCCGGTCTGTGGACCACCACCATCTCCGCCGCGGTGTTCGTGTCTCCCTCCTGAGAACGGGCCCGCCTCATCCGCACGGTGAAAAGGCCCCAAGGCGCGGTAAGGGACACGAGGAAGCCCTCATGGATATTTCCTATCTGGATCTGCCCCCGGGCGAGGGCAGGGAAATTCTGGTCTGGCCCGTTCCCTACGAGGGTACGGTCAGCTTCGCCACCGGGACGCGGAACGGTCCCCGGGCCATCCTCCAGGCCAGCCACGAGATCGAGACCTGGGACGAAGAGCTCGGGGTGGACATAGCGGACGCGCTTCAATTCAGGAGCCTGCCTTTCTTTCAGGCCCCGGCTGCGGGACCGCGGGAAGCGCAGTCCGAGATGCGGCGCGAGCTGGAGCGGCACTGCGACTGCGGCAGGGACTTCCTGCTCACCCTGGGGGGCGAGCACAGCGTGGCCCTGCCTCCGGCGGAGGCCTATCTCCGACAGTATCCGGATCTGGCGGTCATTCAGCTGGACGCGCATGCCGATCTGCGTTCCCAGTTCCAGGGGAGCAGCTACTCCCACGCCAGCGTCATGGCCAGGCTCCGGGACCGCGGGGTTCCCCTGGCGCAGCTGGGCATCCGGAGCCTTTGCCGGGAGGAATCCGAGTACATCCGCTCCCGCTCCGGCCGGGACATCCTGGCCCTGTTCGCCCACGATATGCCGGCGCCGTCGGAGGCGGCGCGGCGGATCCGGGATTTCCTCGGGCAGAGGCCGGTGTACATCTCCTTCGACGCGGACGCACTGGATCCCTGTCTCATGCCGGGGACGGGGACCCCGGAGCCGGGGGGGCTGAGCTACGAGTGGGTGCAGTCCTTGTGGGCCCACTTGCTCCCGGGGCTTCGCCTCGTGGGGCTGGACTTCTGCGAGGTGGCTCCTCTGCCTGCGGCCGGAGTGGTCTCGGAATCCGTGGCGGTGAAGTGCATCAATCGAATTCTGGCTTGCGCCTTCTGCCTCGAGCCGGGCGAAGTGCCCGGCCCGTTTTGACCCAGGCGCGAGGCGGGGAGGTCAAGGCGAATGACTGAAGGGTCCGGAAACGGGGAATCCTGGAAGCTGGACCAGGTGCGCAAGGTGGAGCAGATGGCCGATCCGGAGGAGCTGGGCCTGACCCCGCTTCAGGTCCTGGATCCGGACGGGATCGACGACGTGGACGAGCTGCTCCGGGCCATGTCCCGGACCGCCTTCGGAGGGCGCAGACTGGGCGAGGCCCTGGACGTTCTGGAGGCCATGGTCCGGGATCCGGAGTGCCACGTGGTGGCCACCATGTCCGGGGCCATGACCGTGGCCAAGATGAGCGGGATCATCTGCACCATGATCGAACAGGGCTGGATCGACTCCCTGGTGTCCACCGGAGCGCTCATGGCCCACGGATTCATCGAGTCCATCGGCCTGAAGCACTACAAGTACGAGCGGGAGAAGGGCCACGACGACCAGTGGCTCTGCCGGCAGGGCCTGAACCGGGTCTACGACACCCTGGAGCCGGAGCGGAACTTCATGCAGGCGGAGAAGGTCCTCTCCGCTGCGCTCGAGGAGCTTTTGCAGACGGACCGCTATCTGTGCTCCCAGAAGGTGTGCCGGGCCGTGGGCCGGCATCTGAGCGAGAACTATCAGGGCCGAGGGGTGCTCAAGAGCGCTTACGAGCGGGATGTGGCGGTGTACATCCCCGCGTTCACCGATTCCGAGCTGGCCCTGGACATGGCCATGAACCTGCTCGCCGAGCACCCGGAGCTCGCCAGGGAGGAGGGCCATCCTGGCGAGCTGCCCTTCCAGTTCAACCCCTTCCTGGACCTGTTCCACTACACCCGCCGAGTCATGCCGGCCAAGAAGCTGGGGATCTTCACCATCGGCGGGGGCGTGCCCAGGAACTGGGCCCAGCAGCTGGGGCCCTTCGTGGAGCTGACCGCGCAGAAGGTGCACAACGTTGAGTGGGATCGGGTGCGGCGATTCCACTATGGGGTGCGTATCTGCCCCGAGCCGGAACACTGGGGCGGGCTGTCCGGGTGTTCCTATCAGGAGGGGATTTCCTGGGGCAAGTTCGTCTCCCCGGAGCAGGGCGGACGCTTTGCGGAAGTGCACAGCGACGCGACCATCGCCTGGCCCCTGCTGGTCAAGGGACTGCAGCAGCGGCTGGCCAAGAAGTCCGCAGCCGAATAAGGACGAGGAGCCCATGCCAGACGCCGAGGGAGAGCGCTTCCCCTTCAAGGGCCAGGAGCACATCCGCAGCGACTATCTGCAGACCCTGGATTTCGAGGGCAGGGACCAGTACATCCGCACCGAGACGGAGGAGTTCGTGGCGGTCTGCCCCTTCAGCGGTCTGCCGGACGTGGCCCGCCTGATCATCGAATACTACCCCCGGGGTGGGAGGTGCGTGGAGCTCAAGTCCCTGAAGTACTACGTGGTGAGCTTCAAGGAGGTGGGCATCTACCAGGAGGAGGCCACGCTGCGCATCTACCGCGATCTCCGGCGGGCCCTGCAGACGGACAGCCTGCGGGTGACCACGGAATACAACATCCGCGGGGGCTTTCGGACCACGGCGGTGCAGGGGGAGCTGTGAGCGAGGTTCCCCGTTCA
>CAYFSD010000023.1:1203-7453 GCA_964345705.1 uncultured Desulfohalobiaceae bacterium | reverse complement strand
GTCAGTGTATCGGTAGGTCAGTGGGTCAGTGGGGCGGTGAGTCAGTAGGTCGGTAGATCGGTGGGCCAGTGGGTCATGGGGTGATGGATCATGCAGTCGCCCCTGGTGCCCCAAGTCAGCAGTCACAAACAGGCTCACTTGAAGTCAGCGGGGACGAGTTAATGCGAGAGGCGCCTCCAGCCAGGGCCTTCATTCTCCTGAGCGGGCTGTTCACCGGGAGCCTGGTGATCTCCGCGGTGCTGGCGGCCAAGATCGTGACCGTGTTCGGGATCACTGTTCCCGCCGGGGTGCTCGGCTATTGCCTGACCTTTGTCTGCACCGACGTGATCAGCGAGGTCTGGGGCCGGAAAAAGGCCGGGGAGGTGGTCCTTTCCGGGTTCGTGGCCCTGCTGGCCTGCCTGGGCCTCATCCAGGCCGCCCTGTGGTGGCCCGCGGCCCCCTTCTGGCAGGGCCAGGAGGCCTTCGAGCAGGTCCTGGGCCTGACCCCGCGGATCATCCTCGGCTCCCTCATCGCCTACCTGGTGGGGCAATACCACGACATTTGGGCCTTCCAACTCTACAAGCGCCTCACCCGCGGCCGCCATCTCTGGCTGCGGAACAACCTCTCCACCCTGTCCTCCCAGCTGCTGGACTCCTGCATCTTCATCAGCATCGCCTTCGCGGGGAAGATGCCCTTGCTGCCGCTCATTCTGGGCCAGTGGGCGGTCAAGGTGGGCATTGCCGGGCTGGACACCGTCGCGGTCTACGGCCTGGTCTGGTGGATTCGACGAAGCCGGGCCGCGTCCCCGGCAGAGGCATAAGACATGGACGAGCTGATCCTGGACGTGGAGCGGCTGATCTGGCGGGGCCGGGCCTTGGCCAGGCTGGACACCGGCCGGGTGGTGCTCCTGCAGCCCGGGGTCTTCCCCGGGGAGCGGGTCAGGGCCCGGGTCACGGCGAACAAAAAGGACCATGTCCGTGCCGAGTGGGTGGAGATTCTGGAGCCCTCCTCCAGACGGCGGCCGCATCCCTGTCCCCTGAGCGACCGCTGTGGCGGGTGCCGCTTCGGCCACCTCCCCCAGCGGGATCAGCTGGAGCATAAGCGCTTGCTCTTCCTTTCCGAGATGCGGCGCAGCCTGGGCAGGAAATGGGCCCATCTGGCCCCGGAGGACGTGGAGCTGTTCCCCAGCCCGGGGGGCTGGCGCTATCGCTGGCGGGGCCAGGTGGAGATCGCGAACGGGGAGCCGCACCTCAAGGCCCTGGGAAGCGGGGAGCTGATCCCCTGTCCGGACTGTCTCCTCTTTGCCCGCCCCCTGACGCAAGGAATCCGGCGCATGAGCCCGGAGCTCGCACCGGGACGGCGGACCCTGGCCGCGAGCCCGGAGACGGGGGAGGTGCTGGCGGACGGGGACGAGGGGCGCCTGCCCCTGCCCCTGCCGGAATACGGGCTGCAGCTTTTCCCGCAGCCCGACTCCTTCTTTCAGGCCAACTGGCGTCTCAATCAGGAGCTGGTACGATTCGTGGAAGCTCGTACCGCTGGGCTGAACCGGGTGGCGGATCTCTATACCGGAGCGGGGAACTTCGCCCTGCCCTGCGCCACCTCGGTCGACAGGGTCCTGGCCCTGGAACAGGATGCCGGAGCCGCGGAAGGGGTCGCCTTAGCGGCCAAGGCGCACGGGCTGGACAATGTACGGGTCCAAAGGATGGATCTCACCCGGGATCCGGCTCAGGTGCTCGGCGATTTCGGCCCCCGGGGCCTGATTTTGGACCCGCCCCGGTCCGGCGGGGGAAGGAGGCTGCGCAGCCTTCGGTCCCTGCCGGGAGTGCAGCGTCTTGTCTGGGTTTCCTGCGACGTGGTGAACACCTGCCGGGACCTCATCCCCTTTCTGGAGTCCGGCTGGCGCATCCGGGAGACGGCCCTGTTCGACATGTTCCCCCAGACCTGGCACATGGAGGCCGTCTTTGTCCTCGAGCCTGAGTGGGAATAATTCGCCCCCCTGGCGCACCTGTTCATCACATTATTGATCCGTGAGGTGGTGAATAGCTGCCCTCCGGCTTCCTATTCCGCCAGGAGCTCCTCGAGAGCCCGGCGCACGCCCTCCCTGTCCAGTCCCACCAGATGGCGGAGCTCCTCCGGGGCGCCGTGCTCGATGAAACGGTCCGGCAGCCCCAGTCGGCGCACCTGCGTGGTGAGCAGCAGATCCTTGTCCGCAAGGAATTCCAGCACTGCGGAGCCGAATCCGCCGGCGAGGGCGTTCTCCTCCGCAAGGAGCAGCTTGGGGAAACGGGCCGCAATGTCCGCGATTTCCTCGGGAAGGGGCTTGATGAAGCGGGCGTTGTACACCGCGCAGCTCGCCCTGCTTTCCCGCTCCAGCTCCTCGGCCGCCTCCAGGCAGGGCTGTGCCGGGCTGCCCAGGGTCAGGATGCATAGGTCGTGTCCGTCCCGGAGCATCTCTCCGCTGCCGGCTTCCAGGGGGACAGGGGAAGGATCCAGCTCCACGCCGGTGCCGCATCCGCGGGGATAGCGCACCGCTGCCGGACCGGAAAGAGTGAGGCAGGTGGCCAGCATGCGCTGCAGCTCCGCCTCGTCCTTGGGGGCCATGAGGGTGATGCCCGGGATATGCCGCAGATAGGAGATGTCAAAGGCCCCGTGGTGCGTGGGCCCGTCCTGGCCCACCAGGCCGGCCCGGTCCATGCAGAAGGTGACCGGCAGGCTCTGCAGGCACACGTCGTGCACGATCTGATCATAGGAGCGCTGCAGGAAGGTGGAGTAGATGCACACCGCGGGCCGGTAGCCGCGGCTGGCCAGGCCGGCGGCGAAGGTGACCGCGTGCTGCTCGCAGATGCCCACGTCGTAGAAGCGCTCCGGGTGCTTCCGCTGGAATTCCTCCAGGCCAGTGGCCTCGGGCATGGCCGCGGTGATGGCCACCAGCCGCGGCTCCTCATTCGCGAGCAGGGAAAGGGTCCGGCCCATGACCTGGCTGTAGCTCATGGGCTTTTCCGCCTGGCCTGTCAGGGCACAGCCGGTGTCCGGCTCGAAGCAGCCCACACCGTGGAAATGGATGGGGTCCTCCTCGGCCGGCTGATAGCCCTTGCCCTTGGTGGTCAGGGTGTGCAGCAGGATGGGGCCGCTCATGTTCCGGACCTGCTCCAGCACGCGGGAGAGCTGGCGCACGTCGTGGCCGTCGATGGGGCCGAGATAGTTGAACTTGAAGGCCTCGAAGAGCATGCCCGGAGTGAAGAAGCTCTTCAGGGAGTCCTCGCTGCGCCGGGCGTAGTTGAGGATATCCTCTCCGATCACCGGGACGTGCTGCAGCCAGCTCTTCAGGTCCTGCCGGAAGCGCAGAAAGCGGTGGTGGGTGAGGTTGCGGCTCAGAAAGGAGGACAGCGCGCCCACGTTCCTGGAGATGGACATCTCGTTGTCGTTGAGTACCACCACCAGGTTCCGCTCCAGCCCGCCGGCCTGGTTCAGCCCCTCGAAGGCCATGCCAGCGGTCAGGGATCCGTCTCCGATCACGGCGAGAACGTGCTCCTCTTCCTCCTTCCGGGAAAGATCCCTGGCCACGGCCATCCCCAGGGCCGCGGAGATGGAGTTCCCGGAGTGTCCGGCGATGAAATGGTCGTACGGGGACTCAGTGGCGCGGGGAAAACCGCTGATTCCGCCCAGCTGGCGCAGGGTGCGGAAGCGCTCCCTGCCCCGGGTGAGGATCTTGTAGGCATAGGTCTGGTGCCCCACATCCCAGAGGATCCTGTTCTTTCCAGGATCGAAGGTGTGCAGAAGGGCCAGGGTGAGCTCCACTGTGCCCAGGGAGGGGGCCAGATGTCCCCCGGTTGCGGAGACGGTGGAGATGATTTCCCGGCGCAGCTCGGCAGCCAGTTGCTCCATCTCCGGGACGGAGAGGCTCTGGACCTGCTGGGGCGCGCTGATCCGTTCCAGGATGCTCGGGAGTCCTTCGTGCGTCATGGCCATCTTCGTTTGTGCCCGGGTTGGTCCGGGAATGAGGGTTATTCGGTTCGTTGCGCCACGTACCGGGCCAGGTCGGCCAGGAATTCGGCCCGCTCTCCGGCATAGCCTTTCAGGGCCTGCACGGCCCGCTCGGAGAGGTCCTGTGCCATGCGGCGGCTGGCCTCCAGGCCGAGAAGACCGGGATAGGTGCTTTTGTTCATTCTCTCGTCGCTGCCCACCGGTTTGCCCAGCTTGGCCTCGTCGCCCTCGATGTCCAGGATATCGTCCGCCACCTGAAAGGCCAGCCCGAGATCGGTCCCGTAGCTCCCCGCGCGTTCCAGATCCGCGGAGGAGGCGCCGGCGAGGATGGCGCCGCTGGTGCAGGCGGCGCGGAGCATGGCCCCGGTCTTCATCCCGTGCATGGTCTTCAGCTGCTCCAGGTCGCCGGGGGGCGCTCCGCTCAGGGCCATGTCCAGGACCTGGCCGCCCACCATGCCCCTGGGGCCGGCGGCTCGGGTGACCTCCCGGGCGGCGCGGACAACGCGGGAAGGATCCGTGTCCGCCGCGAGCATGAGGTGCATGGCCTCGGTCAGGAGACCGTCCCCGGCCAGGATGGCCAGGGGCTCCCCGAAGCGGGCGTGGTTTGACGGCTGACCGCGCCGGACTGCGTCGTCGTCCATGGCCGGGAGGTCGTCGTGCACCAGGGAATAGGTGTGGATGAGCTCCAGTGCGGCGGCGAAGTCCATGATTGCGCCGCGGCTGCCGCCGAGGAGCTCGTGCCAGACCAGGCAGAGCACGGGCCGGATCCGCTTTCCCCCGGCCATGAGGCTGTAGCGCATGGCCTCGGCCAGGCTGTCGGGAATGGCCTGGTCCTGCGCGGCCGTCGCGAAGCAGTCCTCCAGCTCGCCCCTATAGCGCTCAAGGAGCGTTTTCATCGTCTGCTGGCTCATCCCTTCCCTGCTCCTCATCGAGGTCCATGTCCTCCAGGCCCTGTCTGGCGTACTGCCGGACCCGGTGCTCGGCGTCCCGGAGGTGGGTCCGGCACTGCCGAGCCAGCCGGCTCCCCTCCTGGAAAAGGGCGACGCCCTCCTCCAGGGGCAGGTCCTGCTGCTCCAGCTTGGCCACGATCTCCTTCAGGCGGGCCATCTTGGCCTCGAAGCCATTCTGCTCGTCATTCATGCATGGCCTTCCGGTCTTTGCTAGGAGAATGCATCTCAAATGAAAGGTCACATTCGTCACCGGTGACTGGCGCTCTCCGGAGGTCGGAAGTTCGGAGATCGGACACATTGATCCCCCATCAACCGACCCACCGACCCACTGACTTACCGACTCACCGATTATTCATTTGATGCGGGCCCCGATTCGATCCCCCTCGGTGCGGATGCTCACGTCTTCCCCGGAATCCACCTGTTTCGCGCTTCGCAGGAGCTCCCCGCTTCGGTCCACGGTCACCAGGCTGTAGCCGCGCTTGAGCGGCAGGTGGGGATCCAGGGCCTCGAGGCGGTCCATGGTCCGGTCCAGCTCGCTTCTCTTCTTCTGCAGATGGGCCTTGGCCGCGGCCTCCAGGCGATCCTCCAGTCCCGTCACGGTCTGGTCCCGCATGCGCCAGCCGTCCGGGCCGAAGGTGCGCCGCAGGCGCTCCGCGAGCTGCTGCAGGCGGCTTTGTCTGGTCTGTAGCAGAAAGCGCATGGAACGCGCGAGCCCGGTCTCCTGCAGCCCCAGGGTCTGCTGCAGCTGCTGCAGCCGCCTGGCCGGGGAGAGCCAGGACAGGGTGCGGGCCTGTTCCTCGAGCTCGTCGCGCAGACGAGTGTATCTGTTTTTCCAGGCCTGATAAAGGGCGGCCTCCGCCTCGTCCACCTGCTGCATCATCTCCGTGCGCTCCGGCCAGAGGAGCTGTGCCGCATGGCTCGGGGTGGAGGCGCGGGAATCGGCCACCATGTCCGCGATGGTCAGGTCCACCTCGTGGCCGATGCCGGTCAGCACCGGGATCCGGCTTTGGTGGAGGGCATGGGCCACTGTCTCCGTGTTGAAGGTCCACAGGTCCTCCAGGGAGCCCCCACCCCGGATAAGGACCAGGATTTGGGCCCATCCCAGGCGGTTGACCTCCTCCACGGCCCGGGCCACGCTGTCCTGGGCGGCGTCGCCCTGCATCTGCGCGGGATGGATCCGGATCTCCCCGGGCCAGCCCCTGCGGCGGGACAGCCGCAAAAAGTCCTGCAGGGCCGCGGAGCCCGCGGCGGTGATCACCGCGACGCGAGCGGCGTGCGAGGGCAGGGTTTTTTTGTTTTCCTGGGCGAAATAGCCCTGACCGGCCAGCTTGCGCTT
>CAYFSD010000023.1:0-1103 GCA_964345705.1 uncultured Desulfohalobiaceae bacterium | reverse complement strand
CCGGGCCGGGACAGGGTTCCGATCTGGCCCTGGACCCAGAGAAAGGGGTAGCGCCTCTCCAGATCCTCCTTGATGGCCCGGGTGATCTGGCTCACGGAGTAGATGCGGGCCATAGGGCCTAGAGCTCCAGTCTCCACGTCTCGTGCCAGACCCGATCGCGCCAGGAGGCGAACTCCAGGGAGAACCGGTCCAGGCTGAGGCTGGCGCGCTCCCCGGACTTGCGGTCCTTGACCTCCACTTCGCCCCGCTCGAATCCCTTTCTTCCCAGGATCACCTGCAGGGGGGCGCCGAGCAGATCCGCGTCCTTGAACTTGACTCCGGCCCGCTCCTCGCGGTCGTCCACGAGCACGTCCGCGCCGATCCCTTCCATGGCGGAGCGGATGGAGTCCCCGGCCTTGGCCAGGGCCTCGTCCTGCGGGGCGAGATGGATGAGCTCCGCCTCGAAGGGAGCGATGGGGGGCGGGAAGAAGCACCCGTCCTCGTCGTGGTTCTGCTCGATGGCCGCGGCCAGGAGGCGGGTGACCCCGATCCCGTAGGAGCCCATGACCATAAGGCGCTCCTGTCCCTCCGCGTCCAGATAGGTGGCGTTCATGGCGGAGCTGTACTTGGTGCCCAGCTTGAACACGTGGCCCACCTCGATCCCTTTGTGGAGGGTGAGTCCGCCGTTGCACTTGGGACAGGCGTCGTCCTCGCGAATGGTGGAGATGTCTGCGTACTGCTCCACGGTCGCGTCGCGGTCCAGACGGATGTGGCGATAGTGGGCGTCGTCCCGGTTGGCCCCGCAGACCCAGTCCGTTTGCGCCAGGAGGGTGTGGTCGGCGACAACGCGATCCACGGAAAGGCCAAGGGGGCCGGAAAAGCCCACCCCGGCTCCGCTCCATCTGCGCACGGCCTCGGCGTCCGCCAGCTCCAGCTCCCCGGCGCCGAGGAGATTGGCCAGCTTGGTCTCGTTGATCTCCCGGTCTCCGGGGACCAGGGCGGCCACAGAGGCGTCGTCCGCCTTGTAGAGCAGGGTCTTGAGCACGCGGCTGCGGGGGATCTCCAGAAAGGCGGCCACATCGGCGACGGTGTGCATGCCCGGGGTCTCCACCAGCTCCGGAGAG
>CAYFSD010000022.1:6148-11819 GCA_964345705.1 uncultured Desulfohalobiaceae bacterium | reverse complement strand
TCTGCCTCGGCGGAAGATTCCCCTGCCTCTGCTGCCCTTTGGGCGCGCGCGTCCTGGAACTCTTCCTCCACACCGGGCCAGATGCAGGCCAGCAGGGAACGCGAGGGCGGGGAAAGATCACCACTTGGGCTCTCCCCGGCCCGTCCCGCCAGATGCAGCCTGCTTTTGGCCCGGGTGCAGGCCACGTACATGAGCCGGATTAGCTCGTTGTCCCCCTTGCGGGTGGCGAGCCGCTTCAAGTAGCCGTAGATGGGGTCCTCCTCCTGGCCCCGCCGGACGATGGGCGCCATGAGCAGCTCCTCCCCCTGTTCCGCGCCGGGCCGCTCCTGCCACAGGAGCAGGCTGTGCTGCTGCGGGGGCGGCCTCCTCTCCAGGGCGGGCAGGATGACGGTGTCGAATTCCAGGCCCTTGGCCTTGTGGATGGTCATGACCTGGAGGCCGCTGCCCGCCTGGGGATCCGGCGGGGCGTAGAGGTTCTCCACAGCCTGGTCCAGGGCCCGGAATTCGGCCACGTGGAAGGGGAAAGAGGATTCCAGGAGCTCGAAGAAACTCTCCGCCTCGTTCAGGTCCGCCCGGCTCGCGGCGCAGGCCGGGCCCCCGAGCTCGTTCCAGGCGGTCTCCACGCGCCGGCGCAAAGAGGCGCGCTGCCTCCGGCGCACCGCCTGCTCCAGGAGGGGCAGCACGCGCTGAACGCGCTCTCTCCCTTCGCGGGTCAGGCCTTCGCGGATGCGGGAGTCGCGCAGGCTGTCCAGGATGGAACGATCCCCGGTTTCCCCGGCCAGAACGTGGAGGTCCGCCAGGCACAGCCCGCACCAGGGCGCCCGGAGGAGGCTGAGCCAGCTCAGCCGGTCGCCCGGATGGGACAGGGCCTTGGTCAGGCTGACCAGGTCGGAGACCACGGGGCGTTCCTGAAGGGTCTCGATCTCCACGGCCCGATAGGCCAGCCCCGCCTCCCTGAGCCGGGGCAGGATCCGGCGCAGATGGCTGCGGCCGCGGACCAGGATGGCGGTTGTGCTCTCCGGGCGATTCTCTCGCTCCCGGGAGGCGATTGCCGCAACCAGGTCCGCCTCCCTCGGCTCCTCCCCGTCCCCAAGAGGATGCACGGTAACTCCCTCCTCGGGGGAGGGAGTGCCCAGTCCCCTGGAGGGGGTGTAGGCGATGCGTCCGGAAACCTCGTCCTCCTCCTCCGCGGAGGCGGGCATGACCCGGGGGAAGGTTTCGTTGATCCAGTCCACGATATTGGGGCTGGAGCGGAAGTTGACCTCGAGGGAGAGGAATTCGGGCCGGATCTGGCCCAAGCCGCGGTCCCGGGCCCGGAGGAAGAGGCCCACTTCCGCGTCCCGGAAGAGATAGATGGATTGCATGGGATCGCCCACGGCGAAGAGGGTGCGTCCGTCGTCCGGCTGCCAGCCGGCGGTGAGGCGCCGCAGCAGCTCGAACTGGGAGATGTTCGTGTCCTGGAACTCGTCGATGAGGATGTGGCTCAGGCGATAGTCCAGGGCCAGGGTGAGGTCCGTGGGATCTTCGGGCTGGCCCAGGGCCTGCAGGGCGCGCAGGCCGATCTCCTGGAAGTCCACCTCCCCCTTGGCGCGAAAGACGAGCTGGAGCTGGGCCGCGGCCAGCTTGAGGATGAGCAGCAGGGCCTGCAGGATGGACCACTGCTCCTGGGAGTAGGCCGTTTCCGGGAGGCAGCGCACCTCCTGCAGGAGGTCGCGGATACGGGGATAACGACTCAGCTCCTCCAGGAGGCGGCTGAAGGATTCCTTGCCCTGCTTCCGTGCTTCTGCCTCCTCGGCGCTTTTCGCCTTGGAGGGGGCGGGGAAGCCCAGGTTCTTGCTCGCTGACTTGCGCCACTGCCCCTGCCTGGTCAAAAGCAGCTCGGCCAGGCCCAGCCAGGGCCGGTGGTCCGCCTCGTCCCCGGAGAAGAAGTCGTCGTACTCGGCCAGGGCGGCGATGGAAGAGCCCGGGTCCTCCCGGGCGAGGTTGTTTGCGGCATATGCGGCCACCTCGCGGAGGTCGTCCCGCAGCTCGGGTGGAAAGGCCCGGCGACAGGCCGCCACCCCCTCGCGGACCGCATCGGCCAGGGCGCGCTCCAGCCCCTCTTTGTCCGCTTCAGCGGATCCCGCTTCCGCCACGTGCCTGAGCCATTGATCCCTCTTGCCAAGCATCGCGGCGATCAGTCGGGCGATCCGTTCCAGGTCGTTGTCCAGGTGGCGCACCAGGGCGGACACGGATTCGGACCAGCTCTGGCCCGAATCCAGCTCCTCCAGGGTTTCCCGGGCCGCCTGAAGGTAGAGCTCCTCGGGGTTGCCCGCGATATCCGGCTGGTACCCGAACTGGGAAAGCACGGGCATCTGCCGGACCAGCCCGGCGCAGAGGGAGTCGATGGTCTGCACCTTGAGCCGGGTGCTTCCGGTCAAAAGATCCCATTCCATTTCCCGGTCCCGCTGCAGGGCCCGGCCAGCCAGCTCCAGGGTGAGCCGCTGGTGGGGCTCTTCCGCGATTTCACCCCGGCTCGCCCGGACCAGGGCCTGGTGGATCCGCTGCCGCATCTCCGCGGCCGCCTTGCGGGTGAAGGTGATGGCCAGGATCTCCTCGGGCTGCTCCACCAGGGGCAGGAGAGCGAGATAGCGCTGGATCAAAAGCTCCGTCTTGCCCGATCCGGCGGGGGCCTGGACCAGGAAGGAACGAGCGGGGCTCAGGGCGCGGTCGCGCTGGTCTTGATCCGTCACGTGCGGGCTCATTCCTCATTCTCCGGATGCGGCGCGGGGCCGTGATGTTCCAGGATGCGGCACAGGGGGGCGATCTCGCAGTCGCGACAGGTGGCCTCCCCGTCACGGGGAGCCGCGGGAGCGTACCCTTGCCGGATCTCCCGGGCCAGGGCCTGGAGCCTTTCCCGCCAGTCCGCGAGCAGCTGTTCCCAGGTGGGGGCTTCGGATTGCTCCTGGGAGTGGGGCAGAACCTTGGTTTCGGGCAATTCGGCTTCGGGGGCGGTCACACCCTGAAAGCGGCATCTTCCGGTGCTCACCCGGGCCACCGCGGCAGCGAGCACCGGCTCCTCGGAGGCGAGGCAGTAGAGGGGAATCTGGGGCTCGCCGGGCCGTTCCCGGCACCATTCCCCGACCCTGTGCTCTCCCGTCTTGTAGTCGATGATCGCAACCCCCTGATCCGGCAGACTGTCGATCCGGTCCGCGACCGTCCTGAGCCGCAGACCAGCCAGAGAGACGGGCTGCTTCTGTTCGCAGCCTCGCACCCGGAAGGGGGGACGCTGCTTTTCCAGCTCGAGCCACTCCCGAAGCAGCTCCCGCAGGCGCTCCACCTCCAGGGCGGCGAATCTGCGGGAGAAGGGCCAGGGCAGGAATTCGCGCATTTCCTCGACTGCGCGCTCAGCGGACCTGTGAGTCAGCTGCTCCAGCTCCGCTTCGTCCCGGGCCAGCAGGCCCTCCTGATCCCCGAGCTCCTTCCAGATCCCGTGGAGGGCGGCGTGGACCATCATCCCCCTGGAGGCCGCCGCGAGCCCGATTTCGGGGTCCTCGACGCCTTCAGCGCCCAGGCGGTGCCTGGCGAAGGCCCGGAAGGGACACAGGGCCTGGGATCGCAGGAGGGCCGTGCCCCCCGGGGCGTGCTCGCCCTCTTGGATCCCCGGAGCGCTTCGGTCGGTTATGCGCTCAGTTATCGCGCTTCGCAGGCACGCCTCGAGATGCTCCCACTTGGGGCTGCCCGCGCGCTCCTGGTCCTGGAGCGCCTGTCCCGAGGGCAGCAGCGGGCTGGGAAAGAGCTCGGTGTCCCCTTCCTGCCTCGGATAACTGAGCCGGATCCGGTCCGCGCTTGCCAGCAGCCGCCGGGTGACCCTGCGGCAGAAGGCCAGCTCCCTCTCCGGGCTGCAGCGGGGCACACCGCGGCTGCGCTGCAGCTGCAGGGGCAGAAAGGGGTTGGGTCGTGCGGGTGTGGGCCAGCTTCCCTCGTCCAGTCCCATGATCCAGAGCTGGTCCATGGTGATTCCCGAGGCCTCCAGAACACCGAGGATCTGGACCGGGGCCTCTCCCTGTTCGGGCTGGAAGGGCGTTTCCCCGAGGATGCGGGAGAAGAGGGCAAGGGCCCGCTCCAGGGATACGGACCCGGTGACCGGGCCGAGGGAGGCCAGCTCTTCGAGGGCTTCCACCCACGCCCTGCGGGCCTGGTGTTCCGGGCTGCTCAGGCTTTGCTCCCCGGGCCATCCCGCTGCCTCGAGCAGCGCCTGGAAGGAGGCGGCCCATTCCGCGGGGAGCTGCATGCGGGGCAGCCTGCTCACCCTGCTCGAGAGGGCCTGCAGAGCCTGGAGCAGGATGGGGCAGGGCGAGGGATCGCCGCTGCAGGCCTGGATAAGGTCTCGGAGATCGAGCCTGGTGGCGCGTCGCTGTCGAAGGTCCGCATCGATCCGGGAGCGGGCCGTGAGCTCGGACTCCGCCCCCGCGAGGAAGGAGGAGAGCATGAGTCCGCTCGCCTCGCGCCAGTCCAGGGGGGCTCGGATCAGCTCCAGGATGCTCAGGCCGGCCCGAACAAGGGGGTATCCGGAAAGAGGCTGTCCCAGGGAGATGTTGTACAGCCGCTGCTCGGAGTCTGCTTCCTGGTGCCGCGGATGGAGGACGTCGCGGAAGATGCGGTCCGCACTGTCCCTGATTCCGGATAGATCCGGAGCGACGATCCCGATCCGCTGCCTTGGCTCGCGCTCCAGCTCTCGTCTGGCCCAGACCGCGGCGGCGGTGATCTCCTCCGTTCTGTCCGGGTAGGCGGTGATGTCGGCCTCTCCGCTTCTCTGCGCTGTCTCCGTGCTCAATACGGGACATCCAGCGCGCTGCAGGGCCTGGAAGAGCTCCATCTGCTGAGGGGTGTGCTCGTCGAAGCCGCAGAGGATGATTTCCGAAGGCGGGGACAGGCGTTCCTCCTCCAGGAGCCGGATGATCCGGTCCGGAATCCGGGAGCAGTCCAACCAGGAGCCGGCCTCGCACGCCGCGGCGAAGTCCCTGGCCCAGGCGGTGAAGACTCGAGTGTCCTCGTCCTGCTCGAAGGCCTCCAACTCGTGCCAGGGGATCCGCCACTCGCAGCACAGGGCGAAGGCCTGCGCTGCGGATTGGGCGGCCGGAGGGATGCGCAGAAGGCCCCCGGCAAGCTCCGAGCGGCTCAGAACGTCCTCCCAGAGCATTTGCTCCTGGAACCCGGACAGGGGAATGGGCTCGGTCTCCTCCGTCCGGGATTCCGCGGAGTCCAGAAGATCCCGGATCCATCCGGAGAAGGGGTGAATCCGGGGAGTGAGGAAAACCGGACGGTTCAGCCGCTGCTGGCGCAGGGCGTAAGCCTGGAGGAAAAACCGGGCCAGGCGCTGATTGACGGTGATGAGCGCCGAGCCCTCCCGGAGACGGTCCAGGGCCGCTTCCTCGTCAATGGGCTCGAATGGGGGCATGGGGGATGACGTCCTCCGGTGTCCAGGTTCTGGGGTCGAGATTTTTTGAAATTCGAATACCGAATATCGAAATTCGAAAGCAACTATTCAGCACATTGTCGGCTTACAGTGATCAGTGGGGTGGTGAATAGTTACATTCGAAATTCGAAATTCGAAATTCGAATTTCGGATTTCGGATTTCGGATTTTTCAGTTCTGATGTCTGACGTCTGGTGTCCGATCTCCGACCTCC
>CAYFSD010000022.1:0-6048 GCA_964345705.1 uncultured Desulfohalobiaceae bacterium | reverse complement strand
ATTTCGGATTTTTCAGTTCTGATGTCTGACGTCTGGTGTCCGATCTCCGACCTCCGATCTCCGACCTCCGGCCTTCATCCGGCATATGCCGGCAGCTGGGAGTTGACTTCGATCCGTTCCAGGTCGATGCGCACGTCGTAGCACAATACGTCCACTCCCGCGGATGCCGCCCGAGCCAACCAGCCCGCGTATTCCGGATCGATGTCCCCGGCCGGGGTGAAGTGTTCGGCGTCGGTTCGCTGCACCAGGAAGAGGACCGCTGCCCCGTAACCGGAGTCCGCCAGATGGATCAGCTCCTGAAGGTGCCTGGTGCCCCGCTGGCTCACCGCGTCGGGGAAGGAGGCCACGCCGTCGCGGACCAGGGTGCAGCTCTTCACCTCGAGGAAGCAGGACGGCCCGCCGTCGGCACGGTCCAGGCGAAAGTCCAGGCGGGTCCGGGAGTTGATCTTGACCTCCGGCCTGCTCCTGACATATTCTCCTAGGTTTATTCTCCGCTTGGCTTCGATTCCCTCCCGCACGATGGAGTTGGTCCGCGCTGTGTTCACCCCGACCAGAGTGTCCCCGGTCCGGGTTAGCTCCCAGGTGAAGCGGTGCCTGCGCCGGGGGGTCTCGTGCCGGGAGAGATAGATCTCCGATCCGGGCTCGGAACAGCCGAGCATGCGTCCCGTGTTGGGGCAGTACACCGTCTCCCGGCTCCCGTCCGGGAGATCGGCCTCGGCCACGAAGCGGTTCAGGCGATGGACAAGGCGGGCCCTGGTGAGCGGAGGAAGCTTCATGAAGGAATCCGCGATATCTTTTGCCATCAGGTGATGCGAGCATGAACAAGACGATTCAGATCCTGGACAAGGACCAGATGAACAGCTCCCTGGAGCGGCTGGCGTACGAGGTCCTTGAACAGCATTTGCGCCACTTCGATCTGGCCCTGGTGGGCATCCAGCGCCGGGGGGTCCATCTGGGCCGTCGGATCCAGGGCCATTTGCAGCGCCGTCTGGGCGAGGAAGTGCCGCTGGGCAAGCTGGACATCAACCTCTACCGGGACGACTGGACCCGGATCAAGAGCCAGCCCCGGATCAACAGCACGGACATCGGGTTTTCCGTGGACGGACGCAACATCCTTCTCGTGGACGACGTGATCTTCACCGGACGCACCACCCGGGCCGGGCTGGAGGCAGTGCTGGACTTCGGCCGGCCGGAGCGGGTGGAGCTCTTGACCCTCATCGATCGCGGGCACCGCGAATTGCCCATCCATCCGGACTATACCGGAAAGCGCATCAATACGGCCAGACGGGAGCAGGTGGATGTCATGGTCCAGGAGCTGGACGAGCGGGATGAGGTGCTGTTGACCACTTTCCAGGAGGACCCGGGCGACGTGAAATAGCGCCCGGGTCCGGATTCCGGCGGGATCAGGTCAGGCCGCGCTCCGCAAGGATCTGTCTGAGCTTGGAGTCGTTCTCCGGCTGCAAGGGCACGAGGGGGAGCCGCAACTCCAGCTCCATGCGTCCCATGTGGGCCAGCGCGGACTTGACCGGGATGGGGTTGGTCTCCAGGAACATGGCCCAGTACAGGGGGACGAGCTGATAGTGGAGCTCCATGGCCCGATCCGGCTGGCGGGAGAGAAAGGCCTCGCACAGACCGGCCATGAGCCCCGGGGCCACATTGCTCACCACGGAGATCACGCCCTTCCCGCCCAGGCTGAGCAGGGGGAGGGTGATGTAGTCCTCCCCGGCCAGCACGTTGAAGTCCAGCCCGCAGGCGTCAATGATCTGGGAGATCTGATTGATGTTGCCGCTTGCCTCCTTGACGCCCACCACCTCCGGAATTTCCCGCTGCATTCGGGCCAGGGTCTCGGGGAGCAGGTTGACCCCGGTGCGGCCGGGCACGTTGTACACCACCTGGGGCAGGGAGACCTCGTTCGCGATGGCCTTGTAGTGGGCCAGCATGCCGGCCTGGGTCGGCTTGTTGTAGTAGGGGGTGATGAGCAGGGCGGCATCCGCGCCGGCCTCCTTGGCGTGCGCGGTGAGCTCGATGGCCTCGCGCGTGCTGTTGGACCCCGCGCCAGCCAGGACCGGAACCCTCCCCTTGGCCTGCTCGATGCAGATGCGGATGACGTCCTTATGCTCCTGATGGGACAGAGTAGCGGACTCGCCCGTGGTGCCGCAGGGCAGCAGCCCGTCCACGCCCTGCTCGATCTGCCATTCGATGTGCTCGCGAAAGCGTTCCTCGTCGAGCCCGTTGTTTCGAAAAGGGGTCACCAGGGCGGTGATGGCTCCTCTCAGCTCCATGCTCGCCTCCTTCCATTCCCGTATTGTGCGGATTCAAGTTTTCCTCCGAGGGGCCTTACGTGGCAAGGCCCAGAGCAGAGCAGTTCAGCTCCGCCTGGTAGACGAAGGAGGCCGCCCCTTGCAGAAAGGCGTCCTCTCCCCGGAAGGAGACGGCCAGTCTTTCACCCCCGGAGGTGGTGATCTGGACGCTGTCCCCGGAGCGCCCGAGCGCCCGGGCCACATAGGCCGCCGCGACAGCGCCGGTTCCGCAGGCGTAGGTCTCGTCCTCCACGCCGCGCTCAAAGGTCCGCAGATAGAGGCCGTCCTCCGTGGCCTGAACCATATTCACGTTGCAGCCCTGGGGGGCGAAGCGCAGGTGGTAGCGGAGCCAGGGGCCGAGTTGGCCCAGATCCTCGTGATCCGCCTCCTCGGAGAAGAGCACGGCATGGGGGACACCGGTGTTCACAAAGTGTACGTCCCGGTCCCATCCGGAATCCTGGAGCCGAATGGAGAGCTCGAGGTGCTCCGGCCTGGTGAGCCGCACGGCCACCTCTCCGCTGTCCGGGAAGACTTCCGCCCGGACCGGTCCGGCGTCCGTGCCCAGGACGTGCCGTGCCGGAGCGAGACCGGACTCGTAGGCCAGACGGGCGGCACAGCGGGATCCGTTGCCGCACATCTCGGCCCGCGAGCCGTCGGAGTTGTAGAAGTGCCATCTGTAGTCCAGCTCCGGGTCCTCCGGGGCGGCCTCCAGAATGATCATTCCGTCGCCTCCCGCGCCGAAGGCGCGCCTGCAGACAGCCCGCGCCCATTCGGGCATGGCGGAGCGGGAGATGGCGATTTCCTCGCCGAAGAAGAGGACAAAGTCGTTGCCGCTGCCCTGCATCTTGACGCAGTACGCGGATTGGGGGAAGCGCAGTTGTTGGTGCATCAGCGGATGATCTCTCGAAGGCTTGGATGTTCGCGGATGTGTTGTCTAAGCATGATCAGCCGGATGGAGACGTTCTCGCCCGGCACCCATGAACGCTTCGGATTTTGCGGCTCCAAATGGGCCAGGTCGATGCGGTGGACCGCCTTCCCCTCTGAATAGGCCCTGACCCAGAGGGTTTTGCCGGAATCGGGAGTTTTCGCCTTGAAAGAGGGCCCCGGGCCGCTGCCCAAGAGGATGTCCACCGCCTCGGGCCGCTGTCGGAGAAAGTCCTTCTCCTTCCGCGCGCCCCAGGAACTGAGACCTATGATCAGGGAGGTCTCCGAGCTCAACTTCCCCGCCGTGGCGGCTATTTCGGAATACCCGTTTTCTCCCCGCTCTGTGGGGAAAACAAGGACACCGATTGTCTGATTTCCCGAACGCAGGACCCTGGAGCGGGTCCGGTCCTGTTGAGCCAGCCAGCCCTGAGGGATCCCGTCCGCTTTCTCTCGCATTCGCCGGGCCGTCTCGGGAGTCAGGACCCCGAGGTCGTAGCCCAGCGCCTCGAAGGCCCGCTTCAGGGTGCTCAATTCGTCTGCGGAGGCGTCCTGCCCCGGCCGGCTCATTTCGTGGAATCCGGCGATCTTGAGCACCGGGGCCCGCTCGCTGCTGTGGTCCTGGAACACCGTCGCCCGCCGGGCCAGACCGCCCAGCTCGCTTCCGCCTCAGACGGCACACGGCCGTAGCTTGCCGAAGGTGCTCGCGGTATAGAGGATGGTGAGCTCCGGTTCACCCTCCAGGGAATACGCGGTCCTTTCTCCGGGAAAGGTGATGAGCAGGGCCGTAATGAAGAGCAGGAGCCAGAAGCGTCGCATTATTCGTTCAAGAATTCCTTGAGGTCTTTTCCCACCCTGAAGAAGGGAAGGCGTTTGGGCCTGACCTGGACCATTTCCCCGGTGCTGGGGTTGCGTCCCTGATAGCCCTCGTAGTGCTTCATCTTGAAGCTGCCGAAGCCGCGGATCTCCACGCGGTTGTCCTGGAGCAGGGTTTCCTTGATGCTGTCGAAGAAGGTGTTCACAATCGTGGAGGCTTCCTCCAGGGAAATGGAACGCCTTTCGGCCAATGTCCGGATAAGTTGGCTCTTGTTCATGATCCGCCCCTCTTGGGTTTCAACAGACTCGCTCAGGGCCGGATTTCATCCTCGGCGAGGCGGGCGTTTCCTTCGTGCTCGCAAGGGCTGTCGGGGTGCATGCGCCAGCTCTTCGCGCGGCTGGTCCCAGTGCCGAAGGTGCGGCATCCGGCCGGATGTTCGAGACATTCCTGTATTCTATCTATAGTAGGCCCAAGAACGGCGATAGGTCAAGGAACAGGTCCCGAATTTCTCGGGAGAAACCGGGGCGGGGCTACCCCGTTTTCCCCCCGTGCTGGTCGAGCAGGTGATTGCGAAGGAACAGATCCAAGGCGCCGTCCAGAACACGGTCCACATTGGTGCTTTCGGTATTGGTCCGGTGGTCCTTGACCAAGCGATGGGGCTGCAGGGTGTAGGTCCGTATCTGGCTTCCCCAGGATATGGCGCTCTTCTCGTTGTACTTCTGCTGTTTGTCCTCCTCGATTTTCTGCTGCTCCCGCTCGTAGAGCCTGGCCCGCAGGATCTTCATCGCCCCTTCCCGGTTGCGGAGCTGGGATTTCTCGTTCTGGCACTGAACCACGATCCCGGTGGGCAGATGGGTGATTCGTATGGCGGAGCTCGTGGTGTTCACGGACTGGCCGCCCGGGCCGCTGGAGCCGAAGACGTCTATGCGCAGCTCCTCCTCGTTGATCTCGATCTGGATCTCCTGGTTGACCTCGGGATAGACGTCCACCGAGGCGAAGGCGGTGTGACGCCGTCCCGAAGTATCAAAAGGGGACATGCGGATCAGCCTGTGGATGCCGTTCTCGCCCTTGAGCAGCCCGTAGGCGTAGTCCCCCTCGATATTGATCGTGGCGCTCTTGATTCCCGCCTCGTCCCCGGGAAGGGAATCCATGAGCCGGACCCTGTAGCCCGAGTCCTCGGCCCAGCGGGTGTACATCCGCAGGAGCATCCCCGCCCAGTCCTGAGCGTCCGTTCCCCCGGCGCCGGGATGGATCTCCAGGATGGCGTTGTTCCTGTCCTGCTCCTCGGAGAGAAGGGTCTTGAGCTGGATGTCGTTCAGCCGGGCCTCCAGGGAGCGGACCTCTTCCTCCACCGCCTGCAGCGCTTCCTCGGAATCCTCCTCTTCAGCCAGCTGAAGCCAGGCTTCCAGATTGTCCCGGCATTCTCGCAGCTCGTCCAGCTCAGAGATCCAGTCGTCCAGTCGTCCCTTCTCCTGAAGGTACGGGGTCAGCTCTTCGGGATTTTCCCAGGCTCGGGGCTGGGAAAGCGTCTCTTCGATTTCCTTGAGGCGATTTCTCGTTGCCTCGGGGTCAAAGACGCCTCCAGAGGTGGGAGTAGCTGTCCATGGCCTCGTGGGCCCTGCGCTTGATGTCTCCGAATTGCGGCACTTTCTGGCTCATATTTTCTTGATTTTGTAGCGGAGTTTTTCTTTGCTGAAAAGGCTGACCAGGACGAAGACACAGACCAAGCCGAAATAGAGCCATTGCAGCAGCTTGTCGTTCCGGCTGAACGGGGTCCTCGCGGTGAGCAGCCGGACCTGGCGCACACGGGTTGCGTTGGCGTACAGGGACGTGCGCGCGGCGCTTTCCCCCTTGGGACCGATGAAGCCCGAGATGCCCGTGTTCGTGGAGCGAACGAGATAGCGTCCCTGCTCCACGGCGCGCAGAACGGCCTGGTTCCAGTGCTGACCCGGGCCCGAGCTGCGGCCGAACCAGGCATCGTTGCTGATGTTGATCAACAGGTTGGCCCCG
>CAYFSD010000021.1:0-11863 GCA_964345705.1 uncultured Desulfohalobiaceae bacterium | reverse complement strand
ATCTTCCTCCGGGAAGACTTCCAATCGGAGGTGCTCTACTTCCACGAGCTTGTCCACGTGATCCAATGGGAACGGCTGGGCGGAAACAACTTTCTGCTCGCCTACATAACCGGCTTGCTCGAATCAGGGTACAACAGCTGTCCCCTGGAGGAGATGGCCTTCTCCCTGCAGGAAAGATTCCGGCACGGAAAACTTCCGGGCGATGTCACGGCTCGGGTGCACAAGCTCACCGACGCGGTCTGGGGCAGGCTGACCCGGGCCTATTCCCTAGCCTGATCCCTGTGCCATGCAAAAGGATGTCACACGGCACAGGGGCTTCCCTCGGCCGTCGGGCTAGAGAAAAATGTCCAGGGGCAAAACAGGCTTGTCCTTCACGGAAAGCATCCCCTTCTCCAGCTTCATCTTCACCTCGTATCTGCCGGAATCCAGGGAAATATATCCCAGCTCGCGCAGCTTGCCCAGCCAGGCCCGGGCCCTGGTGTCCGTGCCGCCGCTCTTCTGCTTCGAGTCTTCTCCCAGCGCTAGATCCTCCACAAAACGAGCGGGAATGGTGGCCAATGCGATCCCTACGGAACGCGGCACGGACAAGCGGGACTCCGCCTGGATCCGCCGGATCATCCCCTGTCTATTCCGGACCGAAAGCTCACCGGAGCCGTCAAAGCGAGCGGAGGTGTCCCAGCTGATCGGTCCCTCGGCGGTGTCCATCCGCAGCTCGGCTCTCTCCATGCGCGGCGAGGCGGCCAGGAAATCCGCGGCGATCCCTTCGAGTTGCTCCCGGGAAACATCCTCCGCGCGGTGCAAAAGCTCCCGCCAACGACGCAGAGAGCCGGCATGGAGATTCTCCAGCCGCATCCGGAAATCGCCCTGCAGCAGGGCCATCTCCCCCAAACGCCCCTTTTTCCAGCCAAGCCGGGTTTCGGACTCCAGCAGCCCGTTGCCGCTATCCGTGCTTGAATTCATGGCCAGGGACTCCGCCCGAATGCTCCCCCGGGCCGTATGAGCCTCGACACTGGAACAGCGCAGAGAAGCCGTGCCGTTGATCATGTCACCCCGGTCATTTCTGCGGAGCGTGCGCGACAGGCGCAATCCGTTCACTGTCACATCTCCGGTCCGCCCCGGCACGTCGATCTCCAGCCGCGGCAGCTCAAAGTCGAGATCCATCCCCCTTTCTCCGCCCTGGAGCACGGTCACGGTCCCGTTCAGGCCACCCCAGGCGAACTCCCTGTCCCGGCTCTGCCACCTGTCCTCTGGAGATTCGATCCGGCTGAGCACCGAGCCGTCCAGGGCGATATGCGTCCTCGCGCGCAGGGGGAGCTTATTCTGAAAGGCGGTTCGCAGGGGCGTGGATCCGTTACCCGGCTCAAGCTCGGCTATGCTCTTCACCCGGGCCAGACAGAAAAGCCGTTCCCCTTGCAGGGTAACCGGTCCGTGGCGGATATCGTGATGCACAAGGATCGCGGGTGCTTTGCTGTTCCTCGGCGTAATCCGCGTAGTGGCATTGGAGGAGAAGATTCCCCGGTCATAGCCCACCCGCTCGGAGTTGAGCCCGGCCCTGGAGGCCCATGCCGCATCCTCCGCAAAGAGGGCGGCATACTCCTGCTGCGCCCGTCCGCCGAGATAATAGGAGGACACAATGATCACACCGCAAAGGACAAGCAGAGCAAGCCCCGCAAACAGACGAAATCGTCCCATATGGCTCTCCGTTGGCTCGAGTGTCGGTCCAGTCCCGCCGGCCGAGCGGTTGGCACGGGAAATGACCCTTCCCTCATCCCGGTCCGGGACAGCGGCCCTTTCTTCATCCTGTGTAGCAGCGAGCCCCGCTCCCCGCAAGGCCGATCCGGGACCCTGGCCACAGGCTCTCCGGAAAAGCCCAGAGGGGACGGACCCGAAAAAGCCGAGTCTCGAAGAGGAAATCCGGAGTGTCCCGTTTGCCTGGATCGCCCGGGCTTGACAGATCCCCCTGTCTGCCGGAGTGTACGTCTTTGACCCAACAAAGCGAGGCACCCGAAAAATATGACCCACACGGACCGGACACGGAACACACCCGAAATCCTGGCCCCTGCCGGAGATCGCGAGGCCTTCCTCGCGGCCGTGGCCGCGGGCGCGGACAGCATTTACTGTGGCCTGCAGCGATTCTCCGCCCGCATGCAGGCCCCGAACTTCACGATAAGCGAATTGGCCCGGCTCACCGAGCTGGCCCGCAAGCGCGGAGTGCGCACCTATATCGCCCTGAACACGCTGATCAAGCCGGACGAGCTGACCAGCGCGGGCCATCTGATCGACCTGTTGACCCGGCATGTGCGCCCGGATGGTCTCATCCTGCAGGATCTCGCCGCAATCAATCTGGCCCGCCAGACCGGTTTCACCGGAGAGCTGCACCTGTCCACCCTGGCCCATGTCTCTCTTGCCAGCTCCCTGCGGAGCATTGCGGACAGGCTCGGTGTGTCCCGGGTGGTGCTCCCCCGCGAGCTCAGCCTGGACGAGATCAAGGAGATCTCCAGGACTTGCCCCCCGGAGCTAGAGCTGGAGGTCTTCGTGCACGGGGCCCTGTGCTACGCGGTCTCCGGCCGCTGCTACTGGAGCAGCTTCCTGGGGGGCAAGAGCGGGCTTCGCGGCCACTGCGTGCAGCCCTGCCGCAGGCTCTACACGCACGGCCAAAGCAGCCGACGCTTCTTCTCCTGTCTGGACCTGCGCCTGGATGTGTTGAGCAAGACCCTGCTCGACGCCCCCGCTGTGCAGGGATGGAAAATCGAGGGCCGCAAGAAGGGGCCGCACTACGTCTTCTACACGGTGCGGGCCTATCAGCTCCTGCGGGACCACTTCCGCGATCCGGAGGCGCGGAAGGAGGCGAGCGCCCTGCTGGACAAGGCCCTGGGGCGCCCCGGCACCTCCTATTATTTTCTGCCCCAGAGCCCCAAGATCCCAGTCCAGCCGGAAGAGGACACCGGCTCCGGGCTGTTCGCGGGCAAGCTTGCGGGCAAGGAGGCCTCCCCCAGGCTCAATCCCCGCACCGAGCTTTTGCCGGGCGACGTTCTCCGCATCGGATACCAGGACCTCCCCGGACACCGCACCTACAAGGTGAGCAAATACGTCCCCCGATCAGGCTCGCTGTCCCTTCCGCGCCACAGCTCGGGCAAAGGGCCGGGTCTGCCCGTCTTCCTCATCGACCGCAGGGAACAAAAGCTTCAGCAGAAGATCGCCGAGCTCTCCGGACAGATGCCCCCCGACCGCTTCGAAGGGGGGGCCCCGGAATCGGGATTCTCCCCCAGGATGCCGCGTGCGGCCAAGAAATCCGGCAAAGCAGGACGCATGAACGTGGTTTCCGAGGTGACCCGGACCAGGGGCAAGGGACGAACCGGGCTCTGGCTGACCCTGGAGCGGCTGTCCGGGATCACTTCCAGCCGGGCCCGCGGCTGCTGGTTCTGGCTGCCTCCGACCATCTGGCCGGACGAGGAGGAGGACTGGCTGGCGGGTCTCCGCGAGCTGACCGGAAAGGGGGCCCGGCGCTTCGTGCTCGGGGCTCCCTGGCAGCGGGACCTCTTCACCCGGCCCGGAGACCTGCGGCTCTGGGCCGGACCCTTCTGCAACACGGCCAATCCCCTAGCCCTGGAAGAGCTGCGGCGGCTGGGCCTGTCCGGGGCGATCGCGAGCCCCGAGCTCTCGCGGATGGACTATCTGCGGCTGCCGCGAAAGAGCCCCCTCCCGCTAGGGATGGTGACCTACGGGCTCTGGCCCTGCTGCGTCTCCCGCACCGCCCATTCGGAGATCAAGCCCGGGCGCAGGATCCTGAGCCCCAAGCAGGAGGTCTTCTGGCTCACCAAGCGGGGCCAGAACCGCTATCTCTACCCCAACGTGGCCCTGGATCTGACCGAGCGGGAGGAGGAGCTGGAGGCCGCGGGATACAGCCTCTTCGTGCACCTGGAGAGCGGCCTGCCACAGAAGGTCCCCCGCGCCGGGCGCAGCAGCACCTTCAACTGGGATCTGGAGCTGGTGTGATGCAAAAGAAGGTGAGAAGGTGAGAAGAGTGTTGTGGAGAGGAAGAATTCGGGAGCCGGATCAGCGAATCGCGACCGGAAAATTCGAAATTCGAAATTTGAAATTTGAAACCTTGAACGCTGAACGGGGAACGGAGAACCCGGGACATCGGTTTGGAGGAAGACTTGCTCAGATGCGAGGCGCAAGCCGTTTTGAAGCCGCAGTGTATGGTTTAATGCCTGAGGACTTCAAAACGGCGCGGCAACGAAGCAGATGAGTGAGTATTCCTCCAACCCCCTAGCCTAGAAGATTTCCTTGAGCCTGTCCCCCTGCTGCGAGGACTCGTCACCCCCGGACCCGGAATCCGACCCCTCCCTGGAGGAGGGGGCGACCCTCTGGGGCTGGGTTCCCGCCTTGAAGGGGAGAAGGAAGCTCTCCTTCGTGCCCGGTCCGGCCAGAAGCCCGGTTTCCGCGTCCACCCGGGCCATGACGATCCCTCGGGGCTTGCTGAAGTCCTGCGATGAATACCCCGATTCGATATCCTCACGGTAGTCCACCCAAATGGGCGAGGCGGCCCGGGAGCCGGTCTCGTACTTGCCCATGGGCTTGGGGTTGTCGAAGCCCACGAACACGCCGGTCAGCAGATAGGGAGAAAAACCCATGTACCAGGCATCCTTCTGCTCGTCCGTGGTGCCCGTCTTGCCCGCCAGGGGGCGATTCATGGCCCGCTTGACCCGCCAGGCGGTGCCCTGCTGCACCACCTGCTGCATGAGATCGGCCATGATGTAGGAGGTCTGCGGGCTGATGGCGTTCTTCACCGTCTTGTTCGATTCATAGAGCTTCTTGCCCCAGGGGTCGTTCACCCTGAGCACCAGCCTCGGCTCCACCACGGACCCGTCGCTGCGGGCAAAGGCGGAATACGCCTTGCATAGCCCGCGCAGGCTCACCGAGCCCGAGCCCAGGCTCACGGAGAGATCCCGGGGGTAGTCGCCCCGGAGCCCCAAAGTCTTGGCCCGCTCAATCACGGTGTCGATCCCGATATCCCGGGCCACGCGAATGGTGACCAGGTTGCGCGACTTGACCAGGGCGGTGCGCAGCAGGGTGGGCCCGAAATTCATCCGCTCGTAGTTTTGCGGCTTCCAGGTGGAATTCATGGACCGGTCCTGGTAGACGATGGGCGCGTCCAGGACCTGGGTGGCCGGGGTCATGCCGTTGTCGAAGGCAGCGGAATACACGATGGGCTTGAACGCGGAGCCTGGCTGCCGCCTGGCCTGGGTGGCCCGATTGAACTCGCTCGCGTCGAAATCGTAGCCCCCGATCAGGGCGCGCACCTTGCCGTTGTCCGGGGCCATGGAGAAGAGCGCTCCCTGGACCCTGGGGCGCTGCTGCAGCTTCAGCCGCCAGCGTCCCTTCTCGTCCCGCTTGGCCGAGCCCATAGAGGCCCAGACCACATCTCCCGCATCGAGCACCTTGGTGGCGTCCTTGATATCGGGTACGTCCTCGGGGGCCTTCTCCGGATTGATCTCTCGGCACCAGGCCATGCTCTTCACGTCCATAAGGCCGGTCTCGTTGGCGAACCGGACCCGGGCGCCGTCTTTCCGTACCTCGTCCACCAGGACCTTGATCCATTCCCCTTCGCGCAGGGCCCCGATCCGTTTCGAGGCATTCTGCTCCCGGAGGAAGGTCTCGCCCCGGGTGGCATTATACTGCTCCACCGGCCCCCGCCAGCCCCGGCGCTTGGTGGAGGCCTCCAGGCCGGAGCGCACCGCCTCCTCCGCGGCCTTCTGGTGCTCGAGGTCCAGGGCGGTGTACACGCGCAGGCCGTCCTCGTACACCGTCTTATGCCCGAACTCGTTCAGCAGCCAGCGCCTGACCTGCTCCACATAATCCGGGGCGAGCCGCCAGGTGGGATCCTTCATCCTGGAAAGCTCCAGAGGGGCGATGACCGCCTCCTGGAAGCGCTTGCGGGAGATCCAGCCCTGATCCAGCATCTGGCGCAGGACATAGGTCCTTCTCTGCAGGGCCCTGTCCGGATTCTGGTAGGGATTGTACAGGCTTGGGGCCTTGGGCAGGCCCGCAAGAAGAGCGGATTCCGCCACGGTGAGCTCATCCGCGTGCTTTCCGAAATACACGCGCGCGGCCGCTTCCACCCCGTAAGCGCCCTCGCCCAGATAGATCTGGTTCAGGTAAATGGTCAGGATCTCGTCCTTGGAAAGGTTCTTTTCCAGGCGATAGGCCAGGATGGCCTCCTTGAGCTTACGCCTGTAGCTCCGCTTGGGAGTGAGCAGCAGGGACTTGACCACCTGTTGGGTGATGGTGCTGCCCCCCTGCACGATCTCTCCGGCCCGCAGATTCTTGATCGCGGCCCGCAGGATCCCCATGAAGTCGATGGCCCCGTGCTCGTAGAAGCTACTGTCCTCCGCCGCGAGGAAGGCGCGGCTCACGTGCTCCGCCATCTTTTCCCTGGGGCGCAGGAAGCGGTTTTCCTTGCTCAGATAGCCGACGACCTCGCCGCTTCTGGAGTGGATCGTCGTGGTCAGCGGGGGATTGTAGTCCGTGATCTTCTCCATTGTGGGCAGCCCGGACGCGGCCCAGTAATACACACCCGCCGCGGTGCCGACTGCCAGGATGACCAGGCAGACGATAACAATCAGAAAGTATTTGAGGAAACGTCGCATAGGATCTCGTGGCCGGCATTCCGGCTTTCAGCGGTTCTCCGGAAGATCATTGCCCCCCGGGGGCCGCATGGGTTCGTCCGTTGAAGGCGATCCGTCCCTTGCCCAGGAGATCGTGTAGATGGACGATCCCCACCAGGCGCTTCGACTCGTCCACCACCGGCATCACGGTGATGGCGTTTTGCTCCATCATTTCCAGCAGACGAGCCGTCTTCTCCCCTTTGCGGCCATAGCGGGGCCGTACCGTCATGTAGGCCGCGACCTCGTCCTCGAGGCTGTAGCGCTTGTGGCAGATCATGCGCCGCACATCCCCGTCCGTGAGGATCCCCTTGAGCACTTCCTGGGCGTCGAGGACCACCACGGTGCCCAACCCGCCGCAGTCCAGGAGCTGAAGGCTTTCGCGCAGGCTGGTCCCCTCCCGGACCACGGGGAGGTTCTCCCGATGCATGACCTGCTCCACGGAAAGGCTCAGCTGCCGGCCCAGATCCCCTCCGGGGTGATAGCGCTGGAAATCCTCGCGGCCGAAGGCCTTCCACTCGATGAGCCCCACAGCCAAAGCGTCGCCCAGGGCCAGAGTGGCCGTGGTGCTCGCGGTGGGGGCCAGGTTCAGGGTGCAGGCCTCGCGGGGCACGGAGGTATTGAGCACCACGTGGCACATGGCGCCCATGGTGGACTCCCTGCGCGCGGTCATCCCCACCAGCCGGCTGCCCAGGGAAAGCATGGTGGGCAGAACCGCGTTCAGCTCGTCCGTCTCCCCGGAATTGGAGATGGCGATGACCACGTCCCCCTCCCGGATCATGCCCAGATCGCCGTGCGCCCCTTCCACGGGATGGAGAAAGCTGGCCGGTGTCCCGGTGCTGCTCAGGGTGGCGGCGATCTTGCGCCCCACGAGCCCGGACTTGCCGATGCCGGTGACAAAGACCCGTCCCGCGGAGCCGGCGATCATCTCCAGGGCCCTCTCGAATTCGGCGTCCAGGTTGTCCCGAACCCGATACAGCCCGTCGATCTCCGCCTCCAGGACCTGTCGGGCCAGCGCTATCCAGTCGCGTTGCGTGTTGTCGCTCATGGATCAGTCCTGTTCCAAGCAGGCCTTGCGGCAGCCCGCTTCCACCTGCGTGGGATAATCGCCTCGAAAACAGGCCATGCAGTATCCCGTGTCCCGGTCCACCGCGTTCAACAGGCCGTCCTCGCTCAGGTAATGCAGCGAGTCCAGATCGATGAATTCGGCGATATCCTCCACGGAGTGATTGGCCGCGATGAGCTCGCCCTTGGAGGAGAAATCGATCCCGTAGAAGCAGGGATGCCGGATGGGCGGGCAGCTCACCCGCAGGTGCAGCTCCCTGGCCCCGAGCTCCCGCAGGTTCTTGATTCGGGTGCGGATGGTGGTGCCCCGAACGATGGAGTCCTCGATGATCACGATCCGCTTGCCCCGGATCATCTCCTTGACCGGGTTGAGCTTAATCCGGACCCCGAAGTCCCGCATGTCCTGGGAGGGTTGGATGAAGGTGCGGCCCACGTAGTGATTGCGAATCATGGCGTTCTCATAGGGCAGCCCCGAGGCCTGGGCGTAGCCCACCGCGGCGTAGACCCCGGAATCCGGGAAGGGCATGCAGAAGTCCGCGTCCACGGGCGCCTCCTTGGCCAGCTCGGCGCCCATGTTCTTGCGCCGCTGGTACACGTTCTCCCCGAAGACCACGGAGTCCGGGCGGGCGAAGTAGATGAGCTCGAAGATGCAGGAGGCCCGTTTCGCGGGCTTTCCGGAGTCGATGCGGTAGGAGCACATGGTCCCGTTTTCCAGGACCACCATCTCCCCGGGGGCGATCTCCCGCAGGTATTCCGCGTCCAAAAGATCCAGGGCGCAGGTCTCCGAGGCCAGGACATAGGTGTCCCCGGCCCGGCCCAGGACCAGGGGGCGGAAGCCCCGCGGATCGCGCACCGCGATGAGCTTGTGGTTCTCCTGCAGCAGCAGGCTGTACGCCCCGCGCACCCGCTGACAGGCCCGGATAAGGGCCTCCTCCACCGAGCCGTGGTCCAGGTGCTTGGCGATGAGGTGGAGGAAGATCTCGCTGTCCATGCTGGTCTGGAACAGGGAGCCCTCGGCCTCCAGGCTGTCCCGCAGCTCGGAGCTGTTCACCAGGTTCCCGTTGTGGGCCACTGCCAAGTGCCGCCCCCGGAAATTGATCAGAAAGGGCTGGGCGTTGCGCAGCAGCGAGGCCCCGGTTGTGGAGTAGCGGATGTGGCCGAGGGCGTTCTCCCCCTTGAGCTCGCGGGAGAGGTGCCGCTCGTTGAACACGTCCGGCACGAGCCCCATGCCCCGCTGCTCCCGCAGCTTCCGGCCGTCCCAGGTGGAGATGCCCGCGCTCTCCTGGCCCCGGTGCTGCTGGGCGTAGAGCCCGAAGTAGGCCATTCTGGCCGCTTCCTTGTGCCCATGGATCCCGATCAGTCCGCAGTATTCACGTTTCATGCCCTGCGTCCCTCTGTCCGTCCGGAAGGGTCCGGACCGGACGTGAACGGAGCGCCCTCAGGCCTCCGGATTGTAGAACTCCTGCAGGCTGCCCACGGAAATCCCTTCGTGGGCCCTGCGCTGGCGCAAGGCCAGGGCCACGGCCCGGGCCCCGGCCACGGTGGTGGTGTAGGGGATGTTGTACAGGATGGTGGTCTGCCGGAGGGAGGAGGAATCCTGTACCGTGAGCTTGCCCGAAGAGGTGTTGATCACCAGCTGGATCTGCTTGTTCTTGATCATGTCGATCACGTTGGGCCGGCCCTCGTAGACCTTGTTCACCCGCTTGGCCTCGATGCCGAACCGCTCCAGGTAGTCCCCGGTCCCCTGGGTGACCACCAGGGTGTAGCCCATATCGGAGAAGATCCGCGCCGGCTCCACGATGCTCGGCTTGTCCCTGTCGTTCACGGAGATGAAGATGTTGCCCTCCTCGGAGATGATCTGGCCCGAGGCGAGCTGGGACTTGAGAAAGGCCAGGCCGAAGTCCGGGTCCACACCCATGACCTCGCCGGTGGAGCGCATTTCCGGTCCCAACAGGGTGTCCACCCCGGGAAAGCGGTTGAAGGGCAGCACCGCCTCCTTGACCGAGTAGTACCCGGAGCGCCGCATGGACCAGGGGTCCAGATCCCGGAGCCACTCTCCGAGCATGACCCGGGTGGCCAGCTTGGCCAGGGGCACGCCCGTGGCCTTGCTCACAAAGGGCACCGTCCGGGAGGCGCGGGGATTGACCTCCAGGATGTAGATCTCCCCCTCCCGGATGGCGTACTGGATGTTCATCAGGCCCTTGACCTGCAGCTCCCGGGCCAGGGCCTTGGTGTCCCGGACGATCTCCTCCTCGAGCTCTTTGCCGATGGTGTGCGGCGGGAGCACGCAGGCCGAATCCCCGGAGTGCACCCCGGCCTCCTCGATGTGCTCCATGATCCCGCCCACATAGGTATCCTCCCCGTCGGAGACCGCGTCCACATCGATCTCGATGGCGTTCTCCATGAACTTGTCCAGCAGGATGGGATGATCCGGGGAGATGACCACCGCCTCCCGGAAGTAGCTCATCAGGTCGGCCTCGTCGTACACGATCTCCATGGCCCGGCCGCCGAGCACATAGGAGGGCCGCACCACCAGGGGATAGCCGATGCGCCGGGCGATATCCAGGGCCCCCTCCTCCGAGGTCGCGGTGCCGTTCTCCGGCTGCTTGAGCCCCACGGTGTTCAAGAGCTCCTGAAAGCGCTCCCGGTCCTCGGCCCGATCGATGCTGTCCGGGGAGGTGCCCAGGATGGGGACCCCGTTCTTCAGAAGCGGCACCGCCAGGTTGAGCGGGGTCTGTCCCCCGAACTGGACGATCACCCCGTCCGGCTGCTCCTGCTCGATGATGTTCAGGGTGTCCTCCAGGGTGAGGGGCTCGAAGTAGAGGCGGTCCGAGGTGTCGTAGTCCGTGCTCACCGTCTCCGGGTTGGAGTTGACCATGATGGACTCCACCCCCCTCTCCCGCAGGGAGAAGGAGGCGTGCACGCAGCAGTAGTCGAACTCGATGCCCTGCCCGATCCGGTTGGGGCCGCCGCCCAGGATCATCACCTTGCGCCGCCCGCTGGAGGCCCGACACTCGTTCTCCCGCTCGTAGGAGGAGTAGTAGTACGGGGTATAGGCCTCGAATTCCGCGGCGCAGGTGTCCACCAGCTTGTACGTGGCCGTGACCCCATGGCGTTTGCGTGCCCTGCGGATCGCCTCCTCGCTGCGATCCAGCAGCCCGGCGAGCTGGCGATCGGAGAAGCCGAGCTTCTTGGCCCGCGTGAGCGTCTCCGCGGACTGCTCCGGGTCCTCCAGATCCGGCCAGCTGTCGGCCCATTCCAGGAGCTCGGCCTCGAAGTCCACCAGCTCCCGGATCTGGCGCAGGAACCAGGGATCGATGCGCGTGTCCCGGTAGATCTCCTCCTCGGTGAGGCCGATCTTCATGGCCAGGCGGAGGTAGCTGATCCTGCGGGAGTTGGGCCGCACCAGCTTGGCCACGATTTCCTCGCGTTCGGGAAGCTGCGGGCGAAAGCTGTCCGCGAGCCCGATCATTCCCGTCTCCAGGGAGCGCAGCCCCTTCTGCAGCGACTCCTTGAAGGTGCGGCCGATGGCCATGGTCTCCCCCACGCTGCGCATGGAGGAGGTGAGCTCGTCCTTTGTTCCCTCGAACTTCTCGAAGGTGAAGCGGGGGATCTTGGTCACGCAGTAGTCGATGGAGGGCTCGAAGGAGGCCACCGTTTCCCGGGTGATGTCGTTGGGCAGCTCGTCCAGGCTATAGCCCACGGCGAGCTTGGCCGCGATCTTGGCGATGGGGAATCCCGTGGCCTTGGAGGCCAGGGCCGAGGAGCGCGAGACCCGGGGGTTCATCTCGATGACCATCATGTCCCCGTCCTCGGGATTGACCGCGAACTGCACGTTGGAGCCCCCGGTCTCCACCCCGATCTCGCGCATGATGTCCAGGGAGGCGTTCCGCATCCTCTGGAACTCCCGGTCCGTCAGGGTCTGGGACGGGGCCACGGTCACGGAGTCCCCGGTATGGATTCCCATGGGGTCCAGGTTCTCGATGGAGCAGATGATCACGCAGTTGTCATTCTTGTCCCGCATGACCTCCAGCTCGAATTCCTTCCAGCCCAGCACCGACTCCTCCAGCATGACCTCGTGGGTCATGCTCGCGGCCAGCCCCCGGCGGGCGATCATGACCCACGAGGTC
>CAYFSD010000020.1:4638-12637 GCA_964345705.1 uncultured Desulfohalobiaceae bacterium | reverse complement strand
CACGGAGAAAAACCAGGAGAATGCCGGACGGGGACCTATTCAGAGCCGAAGGCCGATTGATTCAAGGACCCCGTGCCCGTGCTCGGATCAACGTACTGAATAGTTACATCATCTTTTCCTTTTCTTCCTGCCTGCTCTTGCACTCGATGCACAGCGTGGTCACAGGCCGGGCCTTGAGCCTGGGGATGCTGATCTCGTCCCCGCATCCCTCGCAGATCCCGTAGGTCCCGTCCTCGATGCGTTCCAGGGCCTCGTGGATCTTGTTCACCAGCTTGCGGTCGCGGTCCCGCAGTCGCAGGGTGAAATACTGATCCGACTCCAGGGAGGCTCGATCCGCGGGATCGGCGTACTGCTCGTGGCCGTCGGACATATTCTCCAGGGTGCTTTGCCCTTTTTGCTGGATCTCGTTGAGCATCTCGTACAACGTGTCCCGAAAAAACTGCAAATCCTCCTGATTCATCGGAATGTATCCTCCTTCGCTTCCAGCCTGTTGGTGAGTGAACGCCCCGCAACGCTGAATGACACCAACCAGGGCATTGCATTTCCAGACGTTTGGGGTGTGCCTCGAAAGGCGAAGCGGCAACGCGGGAAATTGCGTTGCTTTCCCCTCCTTCGGGGCGGAGCCGAAAAACGGGAGCCGGCGTTGCCGTAGCCTCACGCCTTTCCCCGAAGAGCTGGGCCGCCTCCGTATGTATTGACGAACATTCTATAGCGCAGATAGCGCCTTGCGTAAAGAGCGAGATTAAATTCGTTTCCTCTCCCGCTCGATCCCGCCAGTCCAGTCCTGGAGCCGATCGGCGCGTTCCGGGTGCGGCAAGGGGATATCCAGATCGGGAAGAGGAGGCCCCTCCCTTGACAGCTTCCGGGATTTTTCTTACATATTGTGTCTGACGCAGCGGGAGTAGCTCAGTTGGTAGAGCGCAACCTTGCCAAGGTTGATGTCGCGGGTTCGAGTCCCGTCTCCCGCTCCATGGACGAGGCGGCATAGCCAAGCGGTAAGGCAGAGGTCTGCAAAACCTCCATTCTCCGGTTCGAATCCGGATGCCGCCTCCATCTTCCAACGAAGCGCGCTATTTGCGCGCTTCGCCCCATTTCGGGCGGGAATAGCTCAGCTGGTAGAGCGCAACCTTGCCAAGGTTGATGTCGCGGGTTCGAGTCCCGTTTCCCGCTCCATGTTTTCCCCAAGCCAAACCGCTGTGTTTGGCTTTTTTTCTATGGTGGCCCGGCTGTCCGGGATCGGGGCCCTTAAGCAGCGGGGCGCTCGCGTTTCCGTCTCACCGCCGAGGAATTCCGCAAGGGTCTCTACAGACAACAGATCAAGGATACCTATGGACCAGGGAACGAGCGGAGTCGTGTTTTCTCCATCCGCGTCACTGGACGAGCTCCTGGAGCTGGCCTCGAAAAAGTTCGAGGTCCATTTCGAGAGAATCGCCATCCAGGACACAAAGCTGGACATCCTGCAGATCAGCGATCTCGAGGAATACATCGACCGGCTCGCGGAATCCTCGGGTCCAGACGAGACCCTGCAGCTGCCCTTCTGGGCCAAGATCTGGCCCACATCCATCCTGCTCAGCTACTACGTGCAGCGCCTCGCGGATTCCTCGCATCCGGGAAGCCTTCTGGAAATCGGCGGCGGTATCGGGCTGTGCGGACTCACAGCCGCCGCGCGCGGCATGCGGGTCTGCATTACGGACACCGAGCCGGACGCCCTGCTCTTCGCCCGGATCAACATCCTGAAGAACGGGCTCCAGGACCTGGCCGAGGTCGCCAGAGCCGACTTCACCGCGGACCGGCTCTCCCAGAGATTCACCTACATCGTCGGCTCGGAGGTCCTCTACCGGGAGGAGCACTACGAGCCCCTGCTCGCCTTTCTGCGGGAGCACCTCGAATCCGGGCCGGATGCGGAGATCGTCCTGGCCAGGGATTATCGCATCGGGGCCAAGACTTTTTTCCGGCTGGTCCAGAAGGAATTCTCTGTACAGGAAAAGACCCTGGGCTACAGAAAGACCTCCGGGTCCGAGAGCGACGAGGATCGCCACCTGTGCGCCATTACCCGCCTCAGGCCGCTGGCGTGATCCGTAATCGGAAGTCGGAGATCAGAGGTCAGAGATCGGAGGTCAGAAATCGGAGATCGGAGGTCGGAGATCGGAAGTCGGAAGACAAAAGACGGAAGACAGTAGACGGACCCATGAGGAATGAGCACCCGTAAGGGTCCGCTGTTGCCTCACCCATCCCGAGGTCCCAAACGGTGAACGGTGAACGGGGAACGGGGAACGCGGATTCGGAGGTCGGAAGACAGTAGACGGAAGACAGAGGACGAAAGACAGTAGATTGACCCATGAGGAAAAAGTCCTTACCACCACGCAACCACCGAACCACATAAGCACTCACACCATGCTCCCCTTCAGGCCTTGCCCCAAGAACAGCCAATCGGTCCTGGAGAAGGTCCGTCCTCCCTCGGAAACCGTCTCCCTGGTCAAGCAGGCGGCTGAGCGAGACGGAGCGAGGATTCTTGCCCGCACCGAGCGCATCGATACGGGCAGGCTGGGCATTCCTGTGTATATTTCCTATTGCGGTGAGGCGGCCCGGGAGGTCATGCCCACGGCCAAGCAGATGGGCAAGGGCCCCACGCCGGATCAGGCCGAGGCCTCGGCCCTGATGGAGCTCGTGGAGCGCTACAGTCTGTTCGGCTTTTGGCAGGACGAGTCGCGTTTCGAGCATCTGACCTGGAGCGAGGCGCGCCGGAAGTTCGGGGACCAGCTCCTTCCTGTTTCACAAATGCTGCAGTCGGTGAACGAGGAAATCCCTCCGAATCAGGCCGAGGAGGTCCTCGATCTGATCAGATGGCGCTTCTGTTCCGCCTGGAACATCCGGGAGCAGAGCCGCTGCCTTCTCCCCTTGGACTGGTTCAAGAAGCTCAATGAATTCAACGGTTCTTCCGCGGGGAACACCCCGGAGGAAGCCGTGCTGCAAAGCGGCTGCGAGCTTGTGGAACGACATGTGAGCGCCCTGGTCGATCGGGATCGCCCCGTTCTGCCCACCCTGGACCCGGATAGCTTCCACGATCCGGTGCTCCTCGAGCTGTGGCGCTCCTTCGTCGAGCAGGGCATCCGGGTCCGGCTCAAGGATTTCAGCCTGGGCATGGGAGTTCCCACAGTGGGGGTCCTGGCCCACGACCCGAGCACCTTTCCCGGGCTCAGCGAGATCGTGCTCACCGCCGGGACGGCGACCTCTCCGGACAAGGCGGCGATCAGGGCTCTCACCGAGGCGGCCCAGCTCGCCGGAGACTTCCACACCGGGAGCTGCTACGACCCTTCCGGCCTGGACAAGCCCCGCAGCCTGGAGGAGTGCGACTGGCTTCGGCGCGGAGATACCGTTCCCATCAGCAGTCTGCCGGACATCAGCGACAGCGATATCGGCAGGGAAGCGCTTCGGCTGGCGGACTGCCTCGAGCAACGGGGATATTCCCTGTACGCAGTGGACACCACGCATCCCGGGCTGGCTATTCCGGCGGTCTACGGCATCGCCCCGGGGCTTCTCTTTCGCGAGCGGGCCGAAGAGGCGAGCCTGGGGCTCTTTGTGGGCCGCATCCTCGCGGAGGAGCATCCTCCGGACATCGCCGCCGAGGGTTTGAAGCGCCTGGAGCGGATCTACCCCGGGTCTCACTTTCTGCCCTTCTTTCGCGGCCTGGTCTGCCTGCGCCGGGGAGAGCCCGGACAGGCCCTGGCCTGGTTCCGTAGAGCCGAGCCCTTGCAGCCCACGGAAGAAAGCAGGGCCCTGACGGCGTTTTACTGCGGTTACAGCCTCGGGCTGCACGGCGACTGGGAGGCGGCGCTCCCCGATTTGAGGCGGGCGGCGGCATACAGCCCCTCCAATCACACTGTACGCAATCAGCACGGCGTGGCCTGCTTCCGCACCGGACGCTACCGGGAAGCCGCGGAGGAGTTCAGCGCCGCCCTGGAGATCGATCCCGGGTCCGCCGTGGACATGGCCAACCTGGGGCTCTGCTACAGGTATTTGGGCAAGCCCGGGGCGGCTGCCGACTTCCTGCGCACCAGCCTGGAAATGGACCCCTCCCTGGATTTCGCCAGGGAGCAGCTCAAGGAGCTCAGTTGAGCCGGCCCGACTCGGCTTGCCACCTTTTCTCAGTTATTTCAACAAATTAAAATTTACGTATTCCGTGTGTGCTGTACCATTGCTTGACAAGCGTGCGCCCTCGTTTCTATATTTATAAAGGAAACCGCACACGGCACAGGGTGCCTTGACTTCTCGAGGCATTCATATTAAGGCTTTCTGAGTTTTCCGTAAGGTCAACGAAGAAGTCGCAAAAACACCCGTTTCAAGGAGGTTTGGAAATGGCAACAGTGGAACACAAGGGCCAGACATTCGAGATCGACGAAGATGGCTTCCTGCAGAATTTCGAGGATTGGACCGAAGAATGGGTCGATTATGTCAAAGAATATGAGGGCATCAAGGAACTCACAGACGAACACTGGAAAGTGATCAACTTTCTGCAGGATTACTACAAGAAGAACGGCATTGCCCCCATGGTACGTATCCTGTCCAAGGTGACCGGGTTCAAGCTGAAGAAGATCTACGAGCTGTTCCCCTCCGGTCCCGGGAAGGGCGCCTGCAAGATGGCTGGCCTGCCCAAGCCCACCGGTTGCGTTTAAGCTGCGCGAACAGTTTCTCGGCACACAAAAAGACGGGCTGCCCGTCTTTTTGTGTGCTTATTCTTCCGCACGCACAAAGTGCTTTTCCCCTTCGCCCTCCCCCTCCCGATGTGACTCGAGCATGAACACCGACTCCATCGAGCCTCGAGACACTCGCGGAATCCATCGCACTTGCTCTCGACTTCCACGGCTTCACCGACTCGCGCACACTCCCGCTTTCGTCCCCAGACGGCGCACCCTCTCCGCTTCCTCGGGCTTGTCCCGTTTCAGGCAACCCTGAGCATACCTCCGGATCCGCAGAGCCAGGTTGTCCCTGACCCGTCTCCTCTGCTCGCAGGAGAGCGGCTCGCTCATTAACATGTCCCGCAGGCTGTAGATACGGTACAGGTCCAGGCCGATGATGGACCGGGACAGCTGATCCGCATGGCCTCCGTACTTGCGAACCAGTGCCCGGGGCAACAGACCGAAGGGGTAGCGCAGTCCGGCCCGAAGCCAGAAGTCATAGTCCTCGCAGGCGGGCAAATCGGCGCGGAAGGGCCCCACGCGCTCCCAGAAGGATCTGGTGAAGAGCGAGCAGGACGGGCTGACCAGACAGAGATCCAGGGAGGGCTCGAAGATCCAGCCCGCCCGCTTGCGGTGCTTTTGGCCCGGATTGACCCGCATCCCCTTGCGTATCCATGTTTCTTCGCACTGTGACACCGCGAAACCGGTTTGGGCCTGAAAGGCCAGATGCCGCTCCAGCTTGTTGGGCATCCATTCATCGTCCGAATCCAGCAGGGCGATCATATCTCCGGCGGCATGGGCGATTCCGGTATTCCTCGCCGCGGAAACGCCCTGTCTTCCCTGTCGCAGGATACGAAGCCGCGGATCCGGCCAGTTGCTCACCTCGTCGACGCTCTTGTCAGTCGAGCCGTCGTCCACTAGGATAAGCTCGAGGTGCGGATAGGTCTGACCCAGCACCGAGGCCGCGGCGCGCCGCAACATGGCGCCCCGGTTGTATGTGGGGATCACCACGGAAACGAGCATAGGATTCTGTCCGCTCTCCTGGATTCAAGGTCAATTGGTAACTATTCACCACTCCATTGCCTCAACGACCACGATGTGGTGAATAGGTGTGCTGACGGTATCCTTTGTCCACAGGGGATGGCAATGCAGACCAGCGAAACAGAACGCTGCCGCGAGCTGGCCCAGGCAGTAACCCGTATCTTCCATCACGGGCTCACCCTGGGCGAGGATGCTCGCCACTATCTGGAGGCCGTGGCCGGGTGCGGGGATTCCGCCGAAATCCCCGCGATCCTCTCGGACGAGAGCCATCCGGAGCAGGCCAGCCTGCTCGAGCTGGTCTATTTTCCGGATCTGTCCGCCCGTCTGGAGCTGGAGCCCCTCCTCAAGCGCCACGCATTTCCCCTCGAGGCGATTCCGGACATTGCGGACCGCGTGGTCCAGCTCGCGCCGCGAACCCGCCTGCTCACCGAGTCCGGCTCCCTGGAAATCGAGACCTTCCGCGCGGGCGCGGAGCTCTTCATCGCCAGGATCCATCCCCAGAGAACCCCGGATTCCGAAATCGCCGGGCTTTTCGAGCAGCACCTCCCCGTAGCCCCGGCCATGCGCTGCCGGGTCCATCTCCGGTCCTGCCGTGAGACCTTCACCGATCCGGCACGCCGCCTCTTGGCGGACTTCATTCCCCGATTCGCCGGAGAGCCCGATTTCGAGGACGGGCTGCTCCATCTCCTCCGTCTGGCCCCGCAGATCCCCGCGGGATCGGACCCGGTCAGCGCCCTCCTCTCCCGGAGATTCCAGCTGGAAAGCGCGCTGGATCGGGCCTGGCAACAGGACAGGGATCTGCAGTCCCACGCCGTGGAGACCCTGCTCACCCAGCGCGCCTCGCTGCTCAGCATCGACAGGGAGGCGGTCCGAGCGGAGATGGATTGGCTGGACCGGATCCTGGTGCGGATCTATCAGGTGATGCCCACCCCGAAGAGCGGTCCGGAATACAGCCTGGACAGCCCTGACTCGGGCCGGCTCCTGGACTTCTTCTCCGGCCTGGACGGCTGAATAATACAAGAGGAGCTGCCCACAGACACCCTTCTGTTCCCTTTCGCGTGTTCCGTGGGCAACTGTCTTCTCTTCATCTCTTCTTTTCGAGCCATTTCGTGTCATTTCCTGGGCAAATATCTTTTCCCTTCCTCTGTCCCTCCCGCAATGAAGAGAATCACCCCAGCCGCGGCGACAAGCAGCCCCGCGACGCTGAAGAAGGCCGCCTCCAGGCCGGCGGAGTCCACGATCAGTCCGGACAGGGCCGGGCTGAGCAGGGTGGCCAGGGTGATCACGGTGAAACGCATGCCCATGGCCAGTCCGGAGGAATCCGCTCCCGCCCTGTCCGAAACCATGGCCATGGACAGGGGCTGGGAGATGCCGAAGCCCGCGCCGAAGAGCAGCATGATCCCGGCCATGGTCCACGCATGCCCTGCAGCTGGCAGGGCCACTGTGCCGAGCAGGATCAGCCCCAGGGACAGGACGAGCAGATGTCTCCGGGCCATGCGGAGCATGAGCCTGCCGATGCCCAGGCGCACCAGGGTCATGGAGACGGCGAAGGCCGAGAGGAGCATCCCGATGGACCCTTCGGCGAGCCCGCGCTCCTTGAACAGCACGGGGACGAAGGAGTTGCGCAGGCTCACGGCGAAGACCGCCGCAAAGCTGAAAATGAGCACCGCGCACATCCTGCGGTCCGCCGCGATCCACTTCAGGGCCGCTCCGAAACGGAGCCCGCTTGACCCGGTCTCCCCGGAGCCGTCGCGCTCTTCTCGGGGAAGCCCGGCCACACAGAATCCGAACAGGGAGAGGGCTACAGCCGTTTGGAACACCGTGGCAAAGGAGGTCTGAGCCAGGAGCACGCCCCCGGCCAGGGGGCCCAGGCTCTGTCCTGCAGCCGCGGCCAGGGAGAGGAATCCGAAGCCGCGGTCGCGGACGCCCCTGTCGGAGTGCCTGCTGACCCAGCTCTGGCTGGAGACGATGAGCAGCAGAAAGCCCAGGCCCCCGAGCATCTGGGCCAGGACGAGTCCCGGGATCGTGTCCGCGGCGAGGAGCAGGAGGCTGTAGAGACAGTTGAACAGGGCGCTCAGAAGGAGCATGGTCCTGGCCCCGATGCGGTCGCTCAGGCTGCCCAGGGGCACCGCGGCCAGAAGCGAGAGCAGGCTGAAGGCGCTCACCGCCATGCCGGTCAGGGCTCCGGAGGCGCCCATCTCCTGGGCGAAGAGCGGAATCAGGGGCAGGATCATGCCGTGCCGAAGAAAGTGCGCGAAGTAGGCGAAGGCGATCAGGCGCAT
>CAYFSD010000020.1:0-4538 GCA_964345705.1 uncultured Desulfohalobiaceae bacterium | reverse complement strand
GGATCATGCCGTGCCGAAGAAAGTGCGCGAAGTAGGCGAAGGCGATCAGGCGCATAGTATTGAAGGCAACGGGGTATCAGATGACGAGAGAAAGACGGCGGATCACGAATTGGCCGGCACGACGGCGCAAAAGGCGCTCCGTGACCACGGCCCCCGGGGCTCAGGGAATAGGGTGTTCAGAGCGCTGGGGCGAGGCAGGCTCCTGAATAATGATCGGTTTGCGCTCGTCGGATCCGTTCTTTTTCGTGGTCTCACATGGCGAGCACGGTGCAGATCACCCTGCGCTCCCGTCGCGGGCCGTCGAATTCGCAGAAGAAGATGTCCTGCCAGCGGGACAGCCCCAGCCTCCCCTCCATGAGGGGCACGGTTTCCGAGGGACCCACGATCCCGGCCTTGAGGTGGGCGTCCCCGTTCCCGTCCTGGGCGTCGTGGAGCCAGACCCCCCTGGGGATCACGCTGCGGAGGAAGCGGACCATGTCCGTGCCCACGCTCTCGTCCCAGCCCTCCTGGATCATGAGACCCGCTGTGGCCCCGTGGGCGTACAAAGAGACCAGGCCGTCCTCGATTCCGCTGGCACGCACCGCCTCCCGGACCGGGTCCGTGATGTTCACCAGCTCTTCCCGAGACCCCGTGGACAGGGTGATGATCTCCCGCATCGCCGCTCCTTTGTATGTCGTTACCGTTTCCCTGCCGGGCTCACTCTTTCCCTTCCTTGTCCTTGTCCCTGTCCCCCTTCCCTGAACGAGGAGGGCCGGGAAGGACCCGCGCTCCGATCCAGACCCCGGCTGCGACCAGGCCCAGGATGACCAGGACCCGGATCGCGGAGGCGTCGATAACCCCCAGGGCGAAGGCGAGCAGGACCAGGGGACCGAGAACGAGGAGCAGGTCGGAAATACGCATGGAAACCTCCAAGGTTGACCGGAAAACAACCGGATCATACTATGAACATCCGCAGGTGAAAACCGTCCGATTCGGCCCAGGGCCTCCAGATCGCATGAGGCATCGGGCACAATTCCCTTCGACGTCAGCCGAGCTCAAGGAGATCCCATGAGTCATACGCCCCACGGAGCCGGGAAAAGCAGCTTCGACAAGATCGATGCGCAAGCCCTTCTGCGCGAGCTTGAGCCCTTGAGCGACAGGACCGTCCTCGACCTGGGCTGCGGATTCGGGGACTACAGCCTGGCCCTCGCCGAACGGATCGGGCCCCGGGGTGCTGTGCACGCCGTGGATCCCTGGGAAGAGGGAATCCAACAGCTGCGGCAGCGCGCGGAAAAGACTCGCGGAGCCCCGGTGCACGCGCACGTCGCCGACGCCTCCGCGGGGATTCCCCTCCCGGACGCAAGCGTGGACCTCTGCCTCATGGCCGCCGTGCTGCACGATATCATCCATGACGGCGGCCATCGCGACGCCCTGCGCGAGGTGACCAGGATCCTGAAGCCAGAAGGGACCCTGGCCGTGCTCGAATTCCGCAAGCTGGACGAGGGGTCCGGCCCGCCCAGGCACATCCGCCTTTCCGAGGAGGAGCTGGAGGAGGTGCTGACTCCGCACGGGTTCGCGGTGCACAGGATCTCCCCCAACGGAGACCGGTTCTACCTCGCCCTCTGCGGGCGGAAATGAGCGTGACCGCGCCGCGGACCGAAAACGGAGGAACGCCTTCGCTGTATCCTTGAAGGAGGGATGTTCCGGCCACTGTTTGACAAACCGGGGAAGAAAACTTATTTCCATATCGAGCTACTTGGAGAAAATCGCTTTCCAAGGGCAGCTCGCTGCCGCTTGCCTCATGGCAGAACAGGCGGCAAGGTTAGAATTGTCGAGTCACCCTGCTTTGTTTCTTTTCGCGGAAAAGGGACAAAGTCCGTTTCCCGGAGGAAGCGGGCTAATTCACTGATCAAGGAGGACGATCATGGTGGAAATCACCGAAGGTGCCAAGTCCCTGCTGGACCAGCACTTCGAGAACAAGACCGAGGTACCGCCCATCCGCGTGTATATGGCCGCTGGCTGAGGCGGCCCCCAGCTGGGGCTTGCTCTGGATGAGCAACGAGACACCGATGATGTGTACCAGGTTGAGGGGTATACCTTCCTGGTGGAAAAGAGCCTGAACCAGACCGCCGCTCCCATTGAGATCGACGGCAATCAGTTCGGGTTCCGTGTTAACTCTCAGCTCAATCTGTCACAGGAAGGCGGAGGCTGCTCGTCCTGCACGAGCTGCTAATTCGCGACAAAGCCGGACCCCAAGGGTCCGGCTTTTTTTTCTTCCCCGCTGGAGACCTCAAGACGCAGGCCGCAGCCCTATGACCCGCGACACCCGCCGCGTCACCGGAATTATCCTCTGCGGCGGAGCAGGCTCCCGCCTCGGCGGCTGCAACAAGGCCTTCCTCACCCTCGACTCGCAAAGCTTCCTGCAACGACTCCGGGATACCCTTGCCCCCCTGACGGAGGAGATCCTCCTCGTGGCGCGCGAGCCGGGGGTCTTTTCCGGTTACGCGGAACGGACCGTCACCGACATCTACACCGCCCGCTGCGCCCTGACCGGCATCCACGCCGGGCTGAAGCACGCCTCCACCGAGCACTGCTTCTTCGTCGCCTGCGACGCCCCTCTGCTGAAGCCCGCCCTGGTCTCTGGGCTCGTGCAACGGGCCACACCGGAAACAGATGCGGTGGTTCCGGAATACGACGGATACCTGGAGCCGCTCTGCGCGGTATATTCCAGGCACTGCCTGCCCGTGATCGAACACCTTCTGGACAGCGGGACCTACCAGATCCGTAAGCTCTATCCCCTGATCCGGACCCGGAAGGTGGGCAAGCGGGCCCTGCGCGAGCTGGACCCGGATCTGCAGTCCTTCTTCAATGTGAATACTAAGGAGGATCTGCGGAAACTGGAGGAAAGGCGTCAGTGGATGGACTTGTAGGCGCTTGAAAACACATCAGATCTCGGTTTCCATGGCCTCGCGCAGGATGCGATCACCTCCGCGGCCCAGGATGGCGTCGGCCACATCGCGGCCCAGCCGTTCGGGTTCCTCCACCGGAGCCCGCCGCTGCTCCCGAATGATCTCCTCTCCCCGCAAATCGGCGACCACGCCTTGCAGCAGGATCTCCTCGTCCTCCAGCGTGGCATGTCCCCCAATGGGGACCTGACAACCGCCCTCCAGGCGCTGCAGAAAGCTGCGCTCGGCGGTGAGCGCAGTGCGGGAGGGAGGGTGATCCAGGCAGGCGATAACGGACTCCACCTCCTGGTTGCCCCGGACATATTCCAGCCCCAGGCTCCCCTGCCCCACCGCGGGGAGGAAATCCGCGGAGAGCAGCCGCGCCGTGTATGGAGCGTCGAGTCCCAGGCGCTTGAGCCCCACCGCGGCAACGATGATGGCCTGGTACTGTCCCTGTTCCAGCTTGCGGAGCCTGGTGTCCAGATTGCCCCGCAGCATCTCCACGGACAGATCCGGCCGCAGGGCCAGGAGCTGGGCCTGGCGGCGCAGGCTGCTGGTGCCCACCACGCTTTCGCTGGGCAGGGAGGCAATGTCCGGATGGATGTGGCTCAGCAGGCAGTCCGCGGGATCGTCCCGCTCCGGGACCACTCCCAGGGTCAGACCCTCCGGGATCTCGGAGGGGATGTCCTTCATGCTGTGCACGGCGAGCTCGGCCTCGCCTCGGAGCAGTGTCTCCTCGATCTCCTTGACGAAGAGGCCCTTGCCCCCGAAACGGGCCAGAGGCGCGTCCTGGATCCGGTCTCCGGAGGTCTTGACCACCTTGAGCTCCACATCGAGCTCCGGATGCTCCTCGCGGAGCCGTCCCGCGATGTGCTCCGCCTGCCACAGGGCGAGCTTGCTCCCCCTGGTTGCTATCCGCATGGGGTCGTGCATCGAATCCTCACTCTTGTGTCCTCGGTCTTCCGTCTTCTGGCCTCTGACCTTTGTCCTCTGTCTTCCGTCCTCTGTCCTCCGTCTTCCGTCCTCCGTCCTCTGTCCTCCGTCTTCCGTCCTCTGTCTTCCGTCTTCCGTCCTCTGTCCTCCGTCTTCCGTCCTCTGTCCTCCGTCTTCTGACTTCTGTCTTCCGTCTTCTGTCTTCTGACTTCCGTCCTCCGTCTTCCGACTTCCGATCTCTGATCTCCGACCTCCGATCTCTGATCTCCGACTAACAGGAGGCGCAGCTTCCTCCGCCGCAACCGGCGCACCCCCCGCCGCCACCGCCGGAACCGGCGCTCTCCTTGGCGGAGGGGATGTCCCCGCCCATGCGGGTCCGACAACGGGAAATCATCTTCCGCGCCTTCTGGCCCCCGCATTCCGGACAGCGAACCGTGTCTGTCTCGGAAAGGACCAGCTCCTCGAATTCCTTGCCGCAGTCCCGGCAACAATATTCATAAATGGGCATATTCACCTCGCACGCTTCAGGGTTGCGAGCTTGCACAACCGTAACGACCCCCCATGCTTCAGCGTCCATGGGCACGGGGTATTTGAATCAGCTCACCCGAGGCTCTGTCTTCCGAAAAGCCCCTGCTTCCCGACTACGGGCCCTCTTCCGGATTGAGCTCCTCCACCGCCTCG
>CAYFSD010000019.1:0-12742 GCA_964345705.1 uncultured Desulfohalobiaceae bacterium | reverse complement strand
GCTAACGCATGTCCCGGGGCAACCTGCCGATGAGATCCCGGTGGACCCGCACCGGACCGCTCAGGCTCTCCAGGAAGGCGATCAGCTCGTCCACGTCCCCCTCGGTGAGCTCCAGGTGCTCCAGCTCGGGGTTCTCCTCGCTCTCCTCGATGTAGAAGCGGATCACTTCCCGCACGGTTTCCGTCTGTCCGGCGTGGAAGTAGGGCGGACGCTCCGTGACGCTGCGGAGGGTGGGCGTCTTGAAGGCCTGTCTGTATTTCTCCGTGGAGGTGTCTATGTAGCGCAGGGCCATGCAGTCGCCCTCGCCCGCGTCGGAATAGGCGCCCATGCAGTTGAAGCGGTCGTGCTGCACCTTGGGAATGCCCTCGGCCCGGCCTGCGTCGTGCTCCGACTCGGGCATGTCGTTCACTCCCGTGTCGTGGAAGTCCTGATTGGTCAGAAGGGGGCCTGTGTGGCAGGAGGTGCAGCCTCCGCGGCCCTTGAAGATCTTCAGGCCGCGCTGCTGCTTCCGGGTCAGAATGCTGTCCGCCATCTCCCTGTTGCCCTGAGACAGGGCCCGGACGAAGCGGTCGAAGGGGGCCGGCTCCGGCAGGATGGTCCGCACGTACGCGGCCAAGGCCTTGCCGATATTGGCGTAGATCACGTTGATCAGATCGCGGTGGTGCTTGTCGATGGCCTGCCAGGCACGGGACGCGGTGGCGTTTTCCTCGGTGGGCCGGGCGATCTCGGGATAGCCGCCCGGGAGCTCGGGCAGGGATCCGAAGACCGTTTCGTAGGCCCGCCTGTACTGCGAAGCGACCAGATAAACCGTCCTGGTTCGGCTGATGCCGTGCTCCAGGGGGTTCTCGATGGGCTCCAGGGCCTGGGACCAGAGCGAATCCTTGCGGCCGTCCCAGAAGAACCAGTCGTTGTACGCCGCACCGATGAGGGGCATGGTCCGCCTGGGCCCCACCTCCAGACCCTCGGCCAGGGGCAGGCCGTCCTGGAAGACCTTGTCCTTCTGGTGACAGGAGGCGCAGGAGACCTCGCCGTTGGCGCTGAATCGCTCGTCGTGGAACACGAGCTCCCCCAGCCTGGCGGCCTGGGGATCGGTGTCGTAGTCGTTGGAGGGATCGTCCGGCGGAGGCGGAAGGCTCGCGAGGGACATGGATTGCAGGGTCTCGATTTCCTCGTCGGACCACTGCAGAGAGCCATTGGCAGCGAGGCCGATGTTCAGGGCGAAAAGGACGATCCCGGACAAGAGGAGACCGGCGATCCAGGGTGTTCTACGGAATTGCTGTCGCATGGCCGATGATTTCGCCTCGTTGCGGTCTATTGCTCCAGCAGGAAGTTGAACACCGCCCGGTCGTATTCGTCCGCGGTGGAGATGGTCAGCACCAGCTGCCACCAGCCGGGCATGTGGAACTTGAGCCCGTCCAGGCGGTAGTTGCCGTTCCCCAGGAAGGAGGCTTCCGGATTGGAGGGCAGTCCGTGCCCATGGCGCGGCATGTCCCCGTTGATCGCGATCAGGGCCCTATTGATGTCGTCTCCGGTTTCGGCGTCCTCCACATGCAGCTCCCAGGAGTGGAAGTCCCCGAGGGGGATCTCCTCCCTGTCCTTTACCCTGTAGGAGACGAGGAAGCGGCCCTTCTGGCTTTCGACCTCGCGGGAGGTGTCCAGGTCATCGGGGATCTCCCGGACATCGTGCATGACCTCGTGGGTGTGGTCGGCTGCCGCTCCCTGGTCCGTGCGGCTCATTCCCTGCAGATCGAAAAGGACGCGGTCCCGGACGGCATTCCGCTCCATTTCCAGGACGAGGGTCCGTCCCTCGATATCCGGAATCCGCAGGTCGTTCACCGAGTAGAGCCCGCCGCGCTCCTCCCGGATTTCAAAGGGCAGCTCTGTTTCCTCGCCCTCGGGGCCCAGCAGGGAAAAGGCGATCCGTGCTCCGGTCACGTCCTGATCCATCCGGTTGTGCAGGATGGCCTGCAGGTCGTTGGAGCCCTCGCGGATGCCGCTCGATCCGGCCAGTAGCTCGGCGCTGATCTCGCAGCTCTCTCCCACGGCGAAATAGCTGTCCTCGTAGTGCGGAGAGAAGGCGTCGCGGCAGTCGGTATCCCGATCAGCGTCCCGCTGCATTCCGGCGCATCCGGCCAGAAGCAAGAGGGCCAGGGCCAGGAGAAGGTATCGTTTCATGCGGGGGCTCCTTGATTTGAGAAAATTGAATATCATTCTTAATGATAGATGGAGCGTATGTCGTCGTCAATGGAGCGGACAGCTTCTCCTGGACTGGATGGAGCGATTCCTTTCTGGGTAGCCGTGGGGGAGGTCCGAGTTTGCGGATTGCCGAGCGGGTTCGAAAAGCATAGAATCCCGGGCCGATGAGCCGGGGCCCGGAGCCTTCGCGACCATCGCTTTGGGTCTCGTCCCCTCCGAGAATCCGTTGAATTCGGCAACGAGCAAGGGAGATTCGTTCATGGACCGAAATGCGGGAAGGCGATCCAGATACCGGGAAAAGTGGCGGGACACGAAGGATCAGGACTGCCATTGCTGCAGGCGGCAGGTCCCGTTCTGCTGGCGCTGCCGGAGCTGCGGGTGCCGGATCTGCCAGGAGTGCATGGAGGAGATCAAGTGGGGCGTCTGCGGGGCGATCACTTGGATCTGTCCCGATTGCGGGGAGATGAACGGTTTGGGGAACCAGTAGCCCGAGCGAAGCCTCCGGGGACTCTGGCTCCCGTGGACTAGAAGCGCATCCTGCGCGTGGCGAACCAGAGCAGCGCGGCCAGGGAAGCGACGCCCGCGGAGGCGGCGGTGAGGCACCAGAAGACCGCGAGCAGATCCCATGTCCTTTCCACGAATCCCACCAGATGGACGGCGAAGGCGCCCACTCCGAAATTCAGGATGAATTTGACCCCGAAGGCGCTGTGCCGCAGCCGGTCCGGTGTGAGATTGGCCACCAGGGTGTTCTCGATGGGCTGCATGCCCAGGATGAAAAAGAAGAACAGGCCGCTCAGGGCGAGCAGGGGCAGGTCCCAGGCGTAGCCCATCATCAGGATGAGCGGCACCGCAGTGGCGTGGAACAGAAAATAGCCCCGCCTGGGGTCGAATCGTTCCGCCACCCGTCCCCCCACGTACTGGCCGACCATGCCCACGACGAAGACCAGGGAGGTCAGGGCGGTGGCGGCGACGTTCCGCGAGAGCACCCAGCCCTGCAGCATCTCCAGATACTGGAAAAGGCCCTCGCTGCGCAGCTCGAAATAGTAGGGGAGCACCACCGTGGAACCGCGGTACACCAGCCCCACCAGGATCATGCAGGCGCACAGCAGACCGAAGCCAAGCGCCATGTGCTTCGCGTGATGGGAAGAGGGCGCCTCCCGCTCTCCGTCTTCCGGATCCCGTAGGGGCAGAAGCAGCATCACCAGGGATCCGGCGATATTGAGGCCCCCCAACAGGAGGAAGGCGGCCTGCGTGCCGAAGAGGTGGTTCATCAGCCCCGCGGCCAGCGGGGCGGCCGCCAGGCCCGCATTGCCCGCGATCCCGTTGTACCCCATGGCCATGCTCATGCGGGACACGCCCCTGGAGATCATTCCCAGCCCGGCGGGGTGATAGATCCCGGAAAAGAGGCCCAGACCGCCGAGGACCAGGGAGAGGGCGAGCGGGGAGCCCAGAGCGAGCCCCGCTCCAGCGCTGCAGAGCCCCGCTCCGAGATACATGGCGAACAGCAGGCGCTTGGGTCCGATGCGGTCGCTGAGCATGCCCCAGGGCAGGGCGCTGACCCCGTAGAGGAGATACATCCAGAAGGAGAGCGGAACGATCAGGGAGGGGTCCAGATCGAAGTGCCTGGTCAGGGGCACGACCAGGGCGGGAAAGAACATCATGTTGAAATGGCTCATGAAGTGACCGAAGCAGGTCACGGTCAGAATGCTTCTCTCCGCGGTATCCATGGGTCCTTGTCCGATTTGGTGTGTGCGATTCGCGATTGCCGTCCTGTCCTGGATGTCCGGGTCCGAATGCCGGTCATTGATCCAGGGGACTCCACCAGAGTGGGCTTGAAACGGAAGAGTATGGTTCAAAATCGGGCCATTGGCAACAGCCGACCTGGCCGGCCGTTTGACTCGTGCCCCGTGTTGTTTTAGCGGTTCCAAACATGCGGCGGCTCGCACCGCAGATCCGGAAAAACCCAAGATGGAGGTTCCGTCATGAGGATATTGAAGGATGTCGAATACACCATGAATGCCGCGGAGATACGAAGACGTCTGGGCCTTGGCTCGGAGAGCTCCGAGTGGGGGGATGTCCAGGAGCTCATGCGGGAGATGGAAGGGATTATCCAGCCCGGGTGCGCCTACAGGGCGTGCGTTGTTCGATCCAGGGAGCAGGAGAAGGTGGTCATCGAGGACGTCGGTTTTTCCAGCAAGGTCCTGGCCAAGAATCTGGAGGAGGTGCATCGGGTTTTTCCCTTTGTGGTCACCCTGGGCCAGGAGGTGGACGACACGCTGCGAAGGGAAGGGGACTTCCTGAGGCAGTACTATCTGGACATCATCGCCAACGTTGCTCTGCAGGACGTGATCAAGAGCCTGTGCGCGCATGTCCAGGAGGAATACAAGCTGGAGAAGCTGTCCTCCATGAGCCCCGGATCCCTGCAGGACTGGCCCATCGAGGAGCAGCGCCCCCTGTTTCGCCTGCTGGGGAGCGTGGAGGAGGACATCGGGGTCCGGCTCGAGCCGAGCATGCTCATGTATCCCTCCAAGTCCGAGTCCGGGATCTTCTTTCCCACGGAGGTCACCTTCTTCAACTGTCAGCTCTGTCCCCTGGAAAACTGCCCCTCCAGAAAGGCGGCTTTTGATGAGGACAAGGCCAGGGAATACGGGGTGCTGTAGGCAGCCGGCCCCAGGCTGAGCCACAGGGACGGCGGATGGCTTCGGTCGAAGGCCATCCGGGAATTCACCGCATTCGCAGCGCAGGGAGAGGAACCATGGCAGCGAACGAGCAGCAGCCGGTAATCCGTCATCATGCCGCATGCGACGAGGGCTGGAGCGAGGAAGGGTGCGGAGGCGTTCAGTGGCGCACCCTGTTCAGCGGGGAGCGCACTCCCACAAGCTCCCTGACCGCGGGCATGGCTGAGATCGGCCCCGGTGACCGGCTCAAGGCGCACCGACACGCTCCGCCGGAGATTTACCATGTCCTGGCCGGCGAGGGCCTGGTCCGGGTCGGGGAGGAAGAACACCGCGTGGAACCCGGCACTTCGGTTTTCATCCCGGGTGATGCCGTCCACGGAGTGTACAACACGGGGCGGGAGACCCTGCGCTTTTTCTACGTCTTCGCCGCGGATTCCTTCGGGGAGGTGGACTATGATTTTCAGGAATGACGCCGGAATCGGGGAGTGAGCTGAAATCGCCGATATTCCGCGGAGCCTATCCTTTGATCACGCCATTCGTCTTTTGGGGCGAAAAATCCCTCCCTCATCCCCTCCTGAAGAGCACCCATTCACCACTCCGACCCCATGGACGGATCAATAATGGGGTGAATCGTTGCAGTAACTGTTCCCCCCCCCAATGCCTCAGCCTTCAAGGACCCCGTGCCCGTGGTCGGATCAAAGTGCTGAATAGTTACTCGTTGCAAAAATCATTTCCCTCTGACTGGCGGCTCCCCCACAGAGGACAGAACAACGCGAGCGCTCTTCATCTTGTATTTCTACCATATTTCAAGGGTTGTAGAGCTATGCCTGCCATGTTATATCTTGCAAACCAAAATAAGAATTCTTCGCTAGAAGCTCGGTCGCTTGTCCTCCACATAAAGGAAAAGGCCTGATCATGCAAAGCCTCAAGCTTGACGCCTCCTACGACAGCGATTTCGTGCGACAGGTTATGCGGGAGAGCGAGCAGGACCCCGCCCTTTGCTATCAGTGCGGGAACTGCTCCGCTGGCTGTCCCTATACCTTTGTCTACGACCTGCCGGTGCACCAGATCATGCGTCTGCTCCAGACCGGCCAGAAGGAGACCGTGCTCCGGTCCAGATCCCTCTGGCTGTGCGCGACCTGCGAGTCATGCACCACCAGATGCCCCAACCTCATCGACGTGGCCCGGATCATGGATGTCCTGCGCCATATGGCCAGACGGGAAGGCCTGGTTGCCGAGAAAAACGTCAAGAAGTTCAACGACAGCTTCCTGGAGTCGGTCAAGAAGCATGGCCGGGTTTTCGAGCTGGGGACCCTCGTCAGGTACGTTCTACGCACCGGCAAGTTCTGGACGGATATGGATCTGGGCCCCAAGGTCGCGGCAAAAGGGAAGATGAGCCCCAGGCCGCACAATATCCAGGGCAGGGAGGAAGTGGCCAGGATCTACAATCGCTTCATGGGGGATAAGGAGCAATGACGGGTATATACGCCTATTATCCCGGGTGTTCCGGCCTGGGCACCTCCAGGGAATACGAGCAATCCACCAGGGCGGTGTGTGCGGCCCTGGGCGTCGATTTGCGGGACATCCCGGACTGGAGCTGCTGCGGCTCCACACCGGCCCATACCGTGGATCACGTCTTCTCCGCAGCTCTGTCCGCCCGCAATCTTTCCCTGGTCGAAGAAATGGGGCTGGACAGGGTCATGACGCCCTGTCCCAGCTGCCTGACCAATCTGAAGGTGGCCGCCCACCGCATGCGGGACGAGGAGTTCAAGTCCGAGGTGAACAAGCTTCTGGACAGACAGTGCGGCAACACGGTGAGCATTCAGTCCGTGCTGCAGGTTCTGGTCCAGGACGTGGGTCTCGACGCGATCCGGAACAAGGTCTCCAACCCGCTGCATGGCCTCAAGATCGCTCCGTATTACGGCTGCATCATGAACAGGCCACCGGAAATCATGGACTTCGACGATCCGGAGAACCCCACGGCCATGGACGCTGTCCTGGAGGCCCTCGGGGCCGAGGTGGTCCCCTTTCCCCTCAAGGTTGAATGCTGCGGCGCCTCTTACGCCGTGGCCCGCAGGGACATCGTCATGCAGCTCTCGGGAAAGCTCCTCGACCTGGCCCAGGACAACGACGCCGACGCCATAGCCACGGCCTGCCCCTTGTGCCAGATGAATCTGGACCTGAGGCAGGGGCAGATCAACAGCGCTCAGGGACGCAACTTCCGGATGCCCGTATTTTACTACACCCAGCTCATGGGCCTGGCCTTTTCCCTGGCCAGGGAGGAGCTCGGCTTGAGCCGCCTGAACGTCGATCCGGACATAGCTCTGCAGCGGGCCCAGGAAAGGCACAGGGAACGCGAGCGTCTCCGGGCCGAAAAGAAGAAGGGCGGGAAGCCAGCAGACAAGGAGGCTTCCGCGGCGTGACACCTCGTGCCGGCATCCGAGCATCCGGAAAGAACAGGAGTTGAAGCCCTATGAGGATCGGGGTCTTTGTCTGCCATTGCGGCAGCAACATCGCCGCAAATGTTGATGTGGCCGAAGTGGCCCGGAAGGCTAGCGAGTATCCGGATGTGGTCTACGCCACGGACACCATGTACGCCTGTTCCGAGCCCGGGCAGGCGGGAATTGTCCAGGCCGTGCAGGAACAGGGGCTGGACGGGGTCATCGTGGCAGCCTGCACCCCGAGAATGCACGAGCCCACCTTCCAGCGGGCCGTGGAGCGGGCCGGGCTGAACAGATACATGTTCGAGATGACCAACATCCGGGAGCATGTCTCCTGGGTGGGCAAGGACAAGGAGAGCAATACCCGCAAGGCGGCCGAGCTGATCCACATGGCCGCGGAAAAGCTGCGCCGGAATCGGCCGCTCCAGGCCAAGTCCTTCGACATCAACAAGCGGGTCATGATTGTCGGCGCCGGCATCGCCGGCATCCAGGCCGCCCTGGACTGTGCCGAGGGCGGCCTGGAGGTCCTGCTGGTGGAGAAGGAGCCCACCATAGGCGGCAAGATGGCCAAGCTGGATAAGACCTTCCCCACAGTGGACTGCTCCTCCTGCATCCTGGCTCCCAAGATGGTCGATGTGTCCATGCACCCCAACATCACCCTCTTGGCCTACTCCGAGATCGAGGAGGTCGCCGGATACGTGGGCAATTTCAACGTCTCCATCCGCAGGAAGGCGACGTACGTGGACTGGGACAAGTGTACCGGGTGCGGGGAGTGCATGGAAAAGTGCCCCAGCAAGAAGGCCTATGACGTCTTCAACGAGGGGCTGACCACCACAACGGCCATCAATATTCCCTTCCCCCAGGCGATCCCCAAGCGGGCCAGGATCGACCCCGAATACTGCATCAAGTTCACCAAGGACAAGTGCGGGGTCTGCGAGAAGATCTGCCCCACGGAGGCCATCGATTTCTCCATGCAGGACGAGGTGATCCAGGAGAGGGTGGGGGCCGTTATCACGGCCAGCGGATACGATCTCTTCGATCACTCCAAGTACGGGGAATACGGCGGGGGACGTTATCCGGACGTGATCACCTCCATGCAGTACGAGCGCATGCTCAATGCCTCCGGTCCCACGGCGGGCCACATCAAGCGGCCCTCGGACGGCAAGGAGCCGGAAAAGGTGGTCTTCGTGAAGTGCGTAGGATCCCGGGACAAGTCGGTGGACAGGCCGTATTGCTCCGGATTCTGCTGCATGTACACAGCCAAGCAGGCCATCCTGACCAAGGACCACCTCCCGGGCTCGCAGTCCTATGTCTTCTATATGGATATACGGGCCCCGGGCAAGCTCTACGACGAGTTCACCAGACGGGCCATTGAGGAGTACGGGACCCAGTACATCCGGGGCCGGGTGGCCCAGATCTATCCCCAGGGGGACAAGCTCGTGGTCCGGGGCGTGGATACCCTTCTGGGCGCGCAAGTGGAGATCGACGCCGATCTCGTCGTCCTGGCCGTGGGCGCGGAGAGCTCCGAAGGGGCCACCGAGCTGGCGGAGAAGCTCCGTATCTCCAGCGACGCGTACGGCTTCTTCATGGAGAGCCACCCCAAGCTCAAGCCAGTGGAGACCAACACGTCCGGCATCCTGCTGGCCGGAGCATGCCAGGGCGCCAAGGACATTCCCGCCTCTGTGGCTCAGGGCAGCGCCGCGGCAGCCAAGATCCTCGCTCTCTTCTCCAGGGATCAGCTGGAGTCCGATCCCCAGGTCGCCCAGGTAACCCTCGGCCGCTGCATCGGGTGCGGCAAATGCATCCAGGTCTGCCCCTTCGGGGCCATTCAGGGCATCGAGGACCGGGCCGGCAATCCCAAGGCCGAGGTGATCGAAACCGTCTGCCAGGGCTGCGGCCTGTGCAGCGTCACGTGTCCCCAGAGCGCTATCCAGCTCAGTCATTTCACAGACAGCCAGATACTCGCGGAGGTCAATGCCCTATGTCAGGCGAGTCCGGACGAGAGCTTCGAATAATCGGCTTCCTGTGCAACTGGTGCTCCTACGGCGGTGCCGACACCGCGGGCGTGGGACGCATGGCGCAGCCGACGGATCTTCGCATCATCCGCATCCCCTGCACCGGCCGCATGGACCCCCTCTTCGTCCTTAGGGCCCTGTTCGACGGGGCGGACGGGGTGCTCGTCTCGGGTTGCCATCCCAGGGACTGCCATTATTCCGAGGGAAACTTCTATGCCAGGCGCAGGCTGGAGCTCCTCAAGCGCTTCCTGCCCTTGCTCGGCTTCGACGACAAGCGATTCGAGTACACCTGGGTCTCGGCCTCGGAAGGGCAGCGCTGGCAAACCGTGGTGACCCGATTCACCGAGCAGGTGCACGAGCTGGGGCCGAGCCCCGGGATAGCGAAGGAATACGCCGCCTGACTCCGTGACGGCGCGGCATGCCGGATATTCTCCGGAACAAGGCCAAAGAGTTGGATATACCGGCACGGTTTCCTGACGCTTTGAGCAGATGAAGGAAACCGTTTCCTCACCAGAAAAACTTGTCCGAAGGAGACGCTGTGACGACCCTGGAAGAGCTGAAGCGAAGCATGAGGGAGAAGCTCCCCGAGCTCGACGTCATCATCGCCTGGGGGCAGGGCTTCGATCCCTTGCACGCGACCCCGCTGTTCATCAGGGACGCGGAACAGGTGGAGCAGGTTGTGTGGAACCCCCTGTGCGTTCACAATCTGGCCACCTATCTGCCCTGGCTCAGGAACCAGAACGTCGGGGTCCTGGTCAAGGGATGCGACAGCCGCTCCGTGGTCCAGCTCCTGCAGGAGGGGCTTATCCAGAGGGACCGGCTCACGGTTTTCGGGCTGCCCTGCAGCGGTGTGCTGGACCTGGGCAAGGTGGCCGAGCGGATCCCGGATGAGATGGGGCTTGTCCGGCAGGTCGACCTGCAGCAGGACCGCGTGGAGATCACAAGCGCAAAGCGGACGCACACCCTGGACAAACAGGATCTTTTGCCCACCAAGTGCCAGGTGTGTCAGTACCCCAACCCGCTCATCGCGGACCATGTCTTTGGAGAGGAGAAGCATCCGGCGGATCCGGAAAAGGGCCGTTTCTTCGATCTGGAGGAGATGGAAGAGCGATCCCTGCAGGACCGCATGGACTACTGGAAGCAGGAGCTCGATCGCTGCATTCGCTGCTACGCCTGCAGGAACGCCTGTCCGCTCTGCGTGTGCCAGGATCACTGCATCGCCGAGACCCGGGATCCCAATTGGCTGCGCCAGGAGGACACCGTCCGGGAGAAGCTCATGTTCCAGATGATCCATGCCATGCACCTCGCCGGCCGCTGTACTGAGTGCGGGGAATGCGAACGCGTCTGTCCCATGGAGATTCCGGTGCTCAGGTTCAAGCGCCAGCAGAACAGGGAGCTTCAGGAGCTGTTCGGATACCAGGCCGGAACCGATCCGACAGCCGTGCCTCCGCTGATGACCTTCCGGGTCGACGAGGAGAATATCAAGCACAGGGAGTGGTGATGGGCGAGATGAAGTTCCTGCCAGAGGACAAGCTGAAGCAGTGGCTCGAAGAGCTCAGCCGGACCTATTCGGTCCTGGCGCCGACACGGGAGAACAACGCCGTGGTGTTCAAGCCCTATGACCCGGGCAGGGAGCTCTGCCTGGATCGGCAGCCCACCATCCCGCCCAAGGAAGCGCTTTTTCCCAAGTCGGAGACCCTGCTGCGGTATCGCTACCGGAAGGATCCGGAGAATCCCGGGAAACAGACCGTCGAGGTCAGGGAAAGCCTGCCCGAGGGGGAGCAGGTGGTATTCGGAGCCCGCCCCTGCGGGGCCAGGGGGTTCACCATCTTCGACCCGGTCTTTGAGGAGGGGGGCTATCAGGATCCCTATTATCAGACCAGACGGCAAAACACCCTCTTCGTGACCCTGGCCTGCTCCATGCCGGAGAACACCTGCTTCTGCCACTGGGTCGGCAGCTCGCCCTCCGATCCGAGCGGCTCGGACGTCCTGCTCACCCCGGTTGATTCCGGGTACGCGCTCGAAGCGCTGAGCCAAGGCGGCGAGCGGCTGCTCGCTTCGGAGCTCCTGACGGACGGCGAGCCCGTTCGTGAAGAGGCGGATAGGGTCAAGCAGGCCGCCCGGGAGGAGCTCGATCAGGCTCCGGACCTGTCCGAGGTGCCGCAGAAGCTCTTCGACCTCTTCGATGATCTCGACTTCTGGGACAGGATGTCGGCCAAGTGCATCAGCTGCGGGGCCTGCACCTATCTCTGTCCCACCTGCTACTGCTTCAATATCAGCGACGAGGCAAAGGGGGCTTCCGGAGAGCGCATCCGCTGCTGGGACAACTGCATGTCCTTCTTGTTCACCCTGGAGGGAAGCGGCCACAACCCCAGGCCGACCAAGGCGCACCGTCTGCGGAACAGGGTGGGGCACAAGTTCAGCTATTATCCCCGGCTGCACGAGCAGGCTTTCGCCTGCTGCGGCTGCGGCAGATGCATCAAGAGCTGTCCGGTCTGCGTGGACATCAGGGAGATCATTCTGAGCGCCAAGGAGCACAGCCATGAGTAGCGCGGCCAATCCCTATCTGCCCCGAATCGGCACCATCAGGGAGATCATACAGGAAACCCCGACCATCAAGACCTTCAGGGTGACCCTGGACGACCCCGGGGCCATGGAGAGCCTGGAATTCAACCCGGGCCAGGTGGCACAGCTCTCCGTGTTCGGCAGCGGGGAGGCCACCTTTGTCATCAATTCCCCGCCAACCCGGAAGGACTATCTGCAGTTCAGCGTCATGCGGGTCGGCGAGGTGACCACGGCCCTGCACGGCCTCAGGGTCGGGGACCAGCTCGGTGTCCGCGCGCCACTGGGCAACTGGTTCCCCTTTGAGGAGATGAAGGGCAAGGACATCGTCTTCATCGGCGGGGGCATCGGCATGGCCCCGCTGCGGACCCTGCTTCTGCACATGCTGGACAAAAGGGAGGACTATGGGGACATCTCCGTGATTTACGGGGCCAGATCTCCTCAGGATCTCTGCTATTCCTACGAGTTCGAGGAATGGCGTTCCCTGGGCGCCAACCTGACATTGGCCGTTGATCACGAGCACCCCGACTGGAACGGACGCGTCGGATTCGTGCCCTCGGTGCTGGCCGAGGAGGCCCCCAGCTCGCACAACACCGTGGCGGTGACCTGCGGACCGCCGATCATGATCAAGTTCGTGCTCAAGGGGCTGAAGGAGCTCGACTTCGACGACGAACAGATCGTCACCACCCTGGAAAAGAGGATGAAGTGCGGCATCGGGCTCTGCGGCCGCTGCAACATCGGCACGCACTATGTCTGCGTCGACGGGCCGGTCTTCACCTACTCCGAGCTGCAGTCTCTCCCCGCGGAAATGTGATCCCGGGAGCCCCCGCCGATCAGGTGCTCCCGGGCT